>PDTW01000019.1 GCA_002749055.1 Candidatus Altimarinota bacterium
ATTAATATTACTTATAAAAAAGAGATATACGGGAGATGTTTATAAGTATGAAGAGAAGCAAACTAAAAAAGCAAATTGAAAACTAGATTTAAAAACGGATGAAAAAAGAATGCTTGAAGCAGAACAGGAATATAAAAGTGCTCTAGCTTTTGTTAAAGACGCTATTTCTCCTGCTTTTATGCAAATTTTTCCTGATAAATTAAAAATTAATGAAAATTTTGTAAAATCATTTTTTGTTTATGCTTATCCTAGTTTTTTGGAATGAAACTGGTTATCTCCAGTTATTAATTGGGATGTAAAATATGATATGAGTCTTTTTATTTATCCTGTTGATTCAAAAGAAATACAAGATTATCTTAAAAAAAGACTTACTCAACTTAATTCAGAAAGAAGTATAAATGCTGATAAAGGTTTGGTAAATGATCCAGCTATCGATGTCCAGATTCAAGATGTAGAGGAATTTAGATATAAATTAGTTAGATGAGAAGAAAAATATTTTCATTTTTCATTATATATAACTATTTATTCACAAAGTGAGGATAGATTAGCAAAACTTTGAAAGCAAATTGAAACAATGCTTGGTTGAAGAAATGTTTTACAAAAGCAAACTTATTTGAGAGCTGAACAAGCTTTTATTTCAACTTGACCTTTTTGTAAAGATGAATTATGAGTATATAGAAATATATCAACTTGATGATTATCAACAACATTTCCTTTTTCTTCTTCTACTTTGAGCCATGATGATGGTATCTTATATTGAATAAATACTCATAATAATTCATTAATTTTATTTGATAGGTTTAAGTCAGAGAATGCAAATATGTGTGTATTTGCAAAATCAGGTTCTGGTAAATCATTTGCTGTTAAGCTAGAAATACTTAGAAGTTTGATGATGTGAACAGAAGTTATAGTTATTGATCCTGAAAATGAATATAAATCATTAATTAATCAAGTTTGATGAGCATATTTAGATGTAAGTTTAAACTCAACTTATAGAATTAATCCTTTTGATTTACCAAGTTCTCTTAAAGATAAAGATACAAAACCATGAGATTTGCTTAGAAGTTCTATAATTAATTTGCTATGATTAATGAACCTTATGTTATGAAAAATGTCATCAGAAGAAGAATCCATCATGGAAAAAGCTTTAATGACAACATATAGTTTGAAATGATTAACATTAAGTGACGATAATGCTGACGGTAAAGAAATGCCTGTAATGAAAGACCTGCAAGATGTTTTAGAAACAATGGAATGATGAAACTCTTTAGTTAAAAGAATGGAGAAATTTACTACATGAATATTCTCATGAATATTTAGTAATAAAACTAATGTTGATTTAAAAGACCAGCTACAGGTATTTTCTGTTAGGGATTTGGATGATATACTTAGACCTATTGCTATGTATGTTATATTAAATCATATTTGGAATAAAGTTAGAAGTGAAAACAAAAAAAGAATATTAGTTATAGATGAGGCATGGAATGTAATGCAACATGATGATTCAGCAAAATTTTTATTTTGATTAGTAAAAAGAGCAAGAAAGTATAATTTGTGAATTACAACTATTACTCAGGATGTAGAAGATTTTGCTATGAGTTCATTTGGTAAACCAATAATAACAAACTCCTCAATTCAATTACTTTTAAAGCAATCAACTGCATCAATAGATGTTTTAGAAGAAATATTTAAGTTAACTCAACAAGAGAAATATATACTTTTGAATTCTGCAGTTTGACAATGATTATTTTTTGCCTGACCTGAACATGTTTGAATAGAGATTATAGCTTCTTATTACGAAGAACAAGTTGTAACTACAGATCCAAATAAATAAAAAAAAAGTTTAAACTTTTATGTTTAAAACTTTTTTTTAACTATTTTCTTCTAGGATCTCTCTACTTATCTCATCTTCTAATTCTTTTTGTAGGGCTATGGTTTGTATAAAATGTTTTCTTTGTAATGATTTTTTATCTTTTCTTATGTATTCTAAACTTAAATTTATTAAAGGAAGAATATATAAAATTAGTATTAAATTAACTCACAATAAAAATATTAAAGATGTAAGTTCATAACTAGAAAAATCAGATAAATGATGTACTTTACTCATTATCTCCTCAATTGTTTTGTATCTATATCATAATGAATCCATTTTTTAATGTTATTTTTTACTTATTTTTTTTCTATTAAATCTCATACAACTATTAATCTATTTAAGGTTGTTCAGACAGGCCAACAAGTCATTATTGTTATTTCTTTTTTTGTTTTTTTATTTTTTAATACTCATACATTTCATGGTCTTATCACTTTTTTTTCTCTTATTTTATAAGTATATTTTTCTTGTCAATAATAAACTATTACTTCATCTCAGAATTTGACTTTATCAAGTAGAGCAAATACTTCATTGTATTTTCAAGGAACCCACGGGAAATTAGACGAATGTCCAAATATAAAAGTGTTTCATAACTCTCAAGGTTTTACACTTCAAGGGTATCTTATAACTCAATTTTTCAACTCATCCATAAATATTTCATTAAGTTCATTTTTTCAAGATACAATTTTTCTTTTTATATCAATTAGTGGAACATTTTTTCATATTTTTGGAATAACAATTCTATTTTCATAGGGGCTTATATCAATATCTATATTTATATCTTCTCTGTTTGCTTTATTCATAAGCTGTTTCATAGAATACATATCAATTTTGTATTCTTCTTTTTGTTTCTCGATATCTTTTTGGTTTTTATATATTTTCTTCATCTTTTCTTTTGCTTGTATTTTTTCTTTTATTACAGATGCATTAACTGAATTGATAAGTGATTTTTGTGTTTTAACTATTTCATCCTTATATAAGTAGTTTTTTGCTATACTGATGTAAGCACTATAATTCGTAGTTAATAGTAAGAAACCAAATATAAATACAGAAGTTATTACATATTTAAATATAAAACTTAGATTATTTATAATAGATTTATATTTACTTTTGGTTTCAAAGATTTTTTCTGGTTTTTCATTATTTTCTTTGATATAAGTTTCTAAATTATCATCTGTTTCATTTTCAATATTAACTATCGGATCAATTATCTCTTTTCCATAATTTTTAGTTTCTTTTTCATCCATTAGTAATTCAACAAAATCTTCGTTAGTTTCTTTATTTTGTATATCTATAGAGCTAAGTATGTCATTTTCATCAATATTGTTATTTTTCATTATTTTTATTTAGTTTTTATTTTTATTTTTGTACACATAAATTTTATCATAAAAGAAAATAAATTGCAAAAAATAGCTATATTTATTTAAATAAAGAAATAATAAGTTTAATGCTTAGTTTTTAATTTAAAGAGGGTTTGACTTGATAAAAAAAATTAATATCATACTTTTGAAGTAAGTGATATTTTATCACAGTTTAATTTTTAATAAAATATAATTATGCACGATTTTGAAATGCCAAATTTAGCAAAAATTGATACAGAAGCTCCTAAATTTAGTATGCCTTATTATGACCCTAAGAGTGACACAGAAGCTAGTATTTCTTTGGAAGATTTAAGATGAAAATGGACAATACTTTTTTATTATCCAGCTGATTTTACTTTTGTATGTCCTACAGAATTAAAAGATATGGCAGATCAAGAATCTAAATTTAAAGAACTTTGAGTTGAAGTGTTGGCTTGTTCTACAGATACAATTTTTTCTCATAGAGCATGGATAAAAAGTGAAAAATTAATGGAGTGATTTCCATACAAAATGTTAGCAGATCATAATCTAGAGACAGCAGATCTTTATAATATTTTAGATGAAGAAACTTGAATAGCTGGTAGATGAACTTTTATAATTGATCCAGATTTAGTTTTAAAAGGAATTGAAGTTACTTCAGGACCATTATGAAGAAATAGCGATGAATTAATAAGAAAAATAGAAGCATTACAATTTATGAGAAAAAACCCGAGTCAAGCTTGTCCTGCTAAGTGGGGTGTTTGAAAGAAGACTCTTACTCCAAATATAAAAATTGCTTGAGAAGTATATGAAGCACTAAATGACTAAAAAATTTAACTAAGTTTTTTGAGATAATTAAAAATATGATAGAAGATATTTTTAAAAAATTTAAAATAAAAGCTAAAAAATCTTTAGGACAAAATTTTTTAGTTGATGATTCTATATTGAAATATATAGCCGATTATTTGGATTTAGAAAATAAGAATATTGTTGAAGTATGACCTTGATATTGAGCTTTAACTCAAAAATTATTAGATAATTCTCCAAAATCTTTAACTTTAGTTGAACTTGATAAAGATATGGTATCAATTCTTGAAAAAAGAATTGAAGATGGAGATTTGAATGCTTGAAATGTTAATTTCAAAATTAACAATGTTGATGTATTGAAATATTTTCCTCTTATAAAAAATTATAGTGTTATTGCAAATATTCCATATTATATAACATCTCCTATTTTAAGACATTTTTTGTATGAAGTTGAGAATAAACCAGCAAATATGATTATTTTGATGCAAAAAGATGTTTGAGATAAAATTTTACTTTGACAAGATAATAATAAAAGATATACATCATCAGTATTGTCACTTTTTGTTGCAAAAAAAACTAAAGTTATTGAAATAGCTTCAGTTCCTAAGGAATCTTTTATTCCTAGCCCTAAGATTGAATCAAGTGTTTTATTTTTTGAGAAGCATAATTTGTATGATGATATACCTGATAAGAAATTTCTAAAAATTATAAAAATTTGATTTTTATCTCCTAGGAAAAAATTAATAAAAAATTTAAACAAATGATGATTTAATAAATCAGAGTTATTAAAAATTTTCTCTGAATTATGAATGGATGAGAATATTAGAGGGGAAATTCTGTGAATAAATGATTGGTGCAATTTAATTAAGAAATTATAAAAAACAAAATCTGCTATTTAGCAGATTTTGTTTTTTTTCTTTTGTTATTTTTTGCTACATTTTTAACTTTTTCTTTAACTATATCAGGTATATGGGAATAAGCATAAAGAATAGATTTTATTTTATAATAATATTCACTTATTTCAACAGCAACATTTAGTACTTTTATTAACTTCATCAAAACTATTGATAATAATACTCATACAACACTTATGAATGCTATTAATGCGATATATAGTACTTCTAAAATGCTTAATTCCATAATATAAATGAAAAATTATAAACTTTCTATAGTATCATTTATATTTAAATTTAGATTTTTTACAACTTTTTCTATTTTTTCTTGTCATTTAATTTTTTTGTATAATTTCTGATTCTCAAAAACTGCTAAAATTGGTGTTTCTTTTATTTTGTATTCTTTAAGTTTTTTTAATGGAATACTTGACATTTTTAATTGTACATTTTGTGTCCAAGTTTTTGTATATAATATTGGTAACATAAACAAAGCTCCCTTATAAAAATCGCTATCTTTCTCAGCGAAAATAACTATAACTCTTTTTCTTACTTCTTTTCAAGTTTCTTTGTTTTTTGTATTTTTAGACAATTTTATGAAATCTTCTAATTCACTAGTTTTATCAATTACAAAACTTGATTCTTGTAGCTTTTTTGCTTGATTTCAAATGACATTATCTATTTTTTCAACAGCATTATTTTTTAATGTCTTTGCTTTTTCTTTGATTTTTTCTAAATCCATTTTTTTAATTTAGTTAAATAAATATTATAATATAATTATATCATAATTAACTTTATAGTGCAAAAATATTGCTCTTTTTATTATTATGAATAAATTATTTATAAATGAATTAGTAAAAAATATAAAATATGTGAAAAATAATAAAACTTGATAAAAATTTGGCTAATCAAATAGCAGCTTGAGAAGTTGTTGAAAGACCTGTTTCTATTGTTAAAGAATTGGTTGAAAATTCAATAGATGCTTGAAGTGAAAGTATCAAGGTAGAAATTGTATGATGATGAATAGAAAAAATCATAGTTACTGACGATTGAGCTTGAATAGAAAAAGAAGATCTGGCTTTGGTTTTTGATAAATATACAACATCCAAAATTTCTTCTTTGGAGGATTTATACAATATTATGACTTTTTGATTTAGATGAGAGGCATTGTCTTCAATATCATCTGTAACAAAACTTCAATTAATAAGTAAAACTAAAAATAGTGATTTTTGATATTCTTTAAAAGTTGTATGAGGAGAAAAAGAAAAAATAACTTCTTATCCTAGTGAAAAATGAACAAAAATAATTATAGAAGATTTATTTTTTAATACACCTGCAAGGTTAAATTATTTAAAAAAGCATAGAACGGAGTACTCACATATTTTAGAATTTCTTAATCAAATATCTTTAAGTTACCCTAAAGTGTGAATTGAATTTATTTCAGATAATAAACAGGTTTTTAAATATCCTAAATGAGATGATTTGAAGACTAGGATTTATAATATATATTCACAAGATTTTTATAATAATTTGTTAGATATTGATTTCTCTTTTTGATGAGTAAATATTAAGTGATATATTTCTGATCCTAAAGTTAGTTTCTCTAATAAAAACAGGCAAGTTCTTTTTATAAACAATAGAATTGTAAAATCTCCAATAATATATAAAGCTATTTCTAATGCTTATAACAGATATATTCCTCATAATAGTTTCCCAGCTTATGTAATAAATATAATTTTAGACCCAACTGAAATAGATGTAAATGTTCATCCTAGAAAATTGGAAGTGAGGTTTGCAAATGAAAGTCAAATTTTCAAGTCAGTTTATTCTTCTATTAATAATAAACTTGAGAATGTAAGTTTGATAAATAGCAAAAATAATGAAATTGATGATTTTAAATCTATTCAAAGAGAAGAAGCTAGTTTTGATACTTATGTAGATACTTCCAAATCTAATAATGATTTAAATATTAAGAAGTATTATACAGGTTCATGAACTAAGTTTAAAGACTATTCTCCTTATAAAAATGTTGAACCAAATCCTTCTCAATCAATTATATCTAATGCAATGAATTTTAGTGAAAAAATATTATGAGAAAAAGAAGAAGTAATAAATAATAGTAATCCCAAATTAGAAACTAGTTCAGATTTAAGAGATACACCTTTATGAAAAATAATTGGACAAACTTTTAATAGTTATATAATTGTTGAAACAAAAAACTCATTAAAGATTTTAGATCAGCATGCATTAGCAGAAAGAATAATATATGAAAAACTTATAAAAAATGACACAAAAGCTAGTTCTCAAAAATTACTTTTTTGAGAGAGCTTCAATCTAACAGCTAAAGAATTAGATATATTAAAGAATAATAATGATACATTTAACGAAATGTGATTTGATTATGAAATATTATCTTGATGAATTGTTATGTTGAATTGAATTCCTGATTTTGTAAAAAAAGAAGATATAAAAAATATATTTATCTGAATTTTAGAAGATGTTTGAGAATATAAGTTTTCATCATCTAAAACTCTAGAAGAAATAAAAAATAAAATTTTTGCTTACACTTCTTGTAGGTCGGCTATAAAATTTTGAAATAAATTAAATCTTTTTGAAATGAATAAATTGTTACACGATAGTGTTTTAGATTATTCAGCTACTTGTCCACATGGTAGACCTGTAGTATTTGAAATTTCTTTAGATGAGTTAAAAGATAAATATGAAAGATAATTTAATTAAAAAAAAGAGATAATGATAATATCAATACTAGCATCAATATGATCAGATAACTTGTGAGATGAATTAATTTTAAAAAATGAGATAAATATTTTGGAAAAAAAGTATTCTCCAGAAAAAGTCTATTTTTTTGTTTATAGTTATGATTATAAAAATCCTTTTTATAAAAAGGATAATATATGTTATAAAGAATATTTCCCGATTTGATCTTGAAAAAAAAGGAATTTTCTAAGAAATATAAAAGATTTTTTTGTTTTTTTAAAAATTACATTTAAAAGTGATTTGATAGTAATATGATGATGATGAATAATTTATGATGAAGAAAAACAAAAAACCAGAAGTCCTCTTGATTTGTGGATTTTTAGAACAAATATTTTTAGATTATTTTTTAAAAAGTTTATTTTTTTTAGAGTCTGAATTGATATAAAAAATGAGAATAATTTGTATAAAGTAAAAAAAATTTTTAAAAAAGCAGCAAATATAGAAGTTAGAGATTTTAATAGTTTTAAATTATTGCAATCATTAGCTATAAATTCAGAGATTGAAAAAGACCCCGTTTTTTATGATAATTGAGACTTTCATGATAAAAATTTTTGTATAAAAAAAACATCTAGCACTAAATTTAAAATTAGTGATTTAAATCATATAAATTTTGAATGAAAAAAAGTAGGTATAGCTTTTAGAAGTAATTATTTATCAGTTAGTAAGTGAAATGAAATGACTAAGTTTGAGAAAAAATTAGAAACTTTAAAAGTAGAAGAAATAATAAATCATATAAAAAAGAGTAATTGAGAGGTTATTTTATTACCTCATAGTTTTCATAAAACAGATATTATGGCTAATGACTATACTTTTTTAAAACAATTTTCAGATAAGCATAATCTTGTTATTTGAACAAATATGCAAGAAGTTTACTCTTTTTATAAAGAAAGAAAAATTGATATTTGTTTATCTATGAGGTTACATTCAATAATTCTAGCAACAGTTTACGAAATTCCATTTATAGCTCTTAGCTATAGTACAAAAACAGATGAAGTATTAGTATGAAAGTAAAATGTTAATTAAATAACAATTATACAATATTTACATACTTAATCAATGTTTTTAAATTATCTTTTGCAATTAATAAAAAAATACATAGAATTTGGCAGCTTTATAAAAAGATTTCCTTTTATAGGATAAAAGTATTCTCTCCTTTTCATGTAAATAATTAGATTGAGAAAGTACTTTGACATAATCTTTCTTAATTTAATTATTTATAAAAAAATATATGACAGATACAACAAATACTCTTTTTAGTGACTTAGGTTTATCTAAAGGGCTTTTAAAGGCTATTGAAACAAAATGATACACAAAGCCTTCACCAATTCAAGCATGAGTAATACCATTACTTTTGAATTCAAAAAAAGATATTATATGACAAGCAAATACTGGTACAGGTAAAACAGCAAGTTTTGCTTTACCGTTAATAGATATGATTGAAAAATCTGATTCTTGAGTACAAGCTATTATTTTGGCTCCTACTAGAGAATTAGCTATACAGATTTCTGACGAAATTAAATCATTTTTAACAGAAAAAAGATTAAATACAGCAATTATATATGGTTGACAATCATATTTTGCTGAAGAAAAAATGTTAAGAAATGAACCCAAAATAGTTATATGAACTCCATGAAGAGTTAAAGACCATATTAAAAAATGAAGGTTATCTCTTGATAGTATAAAATATTTTGTATTAGATGAAGCTGATGAAATGCTGAATGTATGATTCAGAGAAGAAATAGAAGAGATAATGGAGTGAGCCCCTAAGAATAGAAGAACTTTACTTTTTTCAGCAACACTTCCAAGAGCTATAATGAATATAGTAAAAACTTATATGTGAGAATATGATATGGTTTCTGTTAAATCGTGAAATGTAACAAATGAGTTAATACAACAAACATATTTTGAAGTTCAACCAAGAAATAAATTTGAGGTTTTATGTAGGGTTATTGATACAGAGCCAGATTTTTATTGAATAGTATTTTGTAGAACAAAAAAAGATGTAGATGAGGTAGTTGATAACTTAATCTCTAGAGGTTATTCTGCTGAATGAGTTCATTGAGATGTAGAGCAAAAGGGTAGAGAAAAAATTCTTGCTAGATTTAAAAGATGATGAGTAAAAGTATTAGTAGCAACTGATGTAGCTGCAAGATGAATAGATATAAATGATTTAACTCATGTTGTTAATTTTTCACTTCCTGAGAACCCAGAAGTATATACTCATAGAATTGGTAGAACAGGTAGGGCATGAAAAGAAGGTATTGCAATAAGTTTAGTTTCAAGGTGAGATATGAGATTACTTATGTGAGTTGAAAGGTTTACAAAAAATAGAATTAAAAAATGAGTGCTTCCTTGAGTATGAGAAATAATTAAACTTAAAAAACAAAAACTAATAAAAGAATTAGAGTTTATATCTGAGCATGAAGATTTGACAGATTTTTCAGATATTTCAGATAAAATTTTAGAAGAAAATAACCCTAAGGATGTTATTTCTGCTTTATTGAAAAAATTTTATAAAGAGAGTTTTAACGAAGAAAGTTATTATGATATCCAAGAAACTAACTTTTCTACCAAGGGAGGATGAAGAAGATGATGAGCTAATAGTAACTGAGAAGTAAGATTGTTTATCGCTAGATGAAGAGAAGATAATATGTGACCAAAAGATATAATCAACTTTATTACCAAGGATAATTCTGTAAAAGAGAGTTCTATCAATGATTTACAAATGTTAGATAAGTTTTCTTTTGTTAATGTAAATCTTAGAGATGCAGAAGAGATAATGGCTGATTTTAAACAAAAAGATAGAAGAAGACCTGTTGTAGTTCAAGCAAAAGAAAGAAATAATGATGATAGAGGTTCAGATAAAAGATGATGATCTAGATGAAGTTATTCTAGAGATAATAGATGAAGATCCAAATCTTCATACTCAAGTGATAGAAGATGAAATAGAAGAAGTAGTTAATAACATATTTATATAAAATATGATATCTTTAGAAATAACTTAATCAAATGAAAAATATGAAACAAAAAAATATAGATAATAGTGCAAGAATATATTATCAATGAAATCCTTGATCTTACATGAATATTGCATCATTAGAAATAGAAAAATGATTAAATGTTGAAATTACAGAGATTAAGTGAAAACCAGAATTTATAGATGTGTGGAAATCAATTGGTAAAGAATCTATCTGAGTTTTGGCAATAGAAAACTCTTATATGTGAAGTATTCATCCAAATTTATATGCTTTTTTGAGATATGATTATAAAATAATTTGAGAATATTATCTTCCTATAAATCATTGTCTTTGTTCTAAAGAAACAGATATAAAAAAAATAAAAAAGGCATATTCTCAGCTTCCAGCTCTTGATCAATGTTATAATTATCTAAAAGAGAAAAATATTTTTCCAGTTGCTTTTTCTGATACAGCATTAAGTGCAAAATATATATCTGAAACTGACGAAAAATGATTATGAGCTATTTGTTCAGAAAGAGCAGCTAAAATATATAATTTAAATATTCTTGAGAAAAATATTCAAGATCAACAATGAAATAATACTAGATTTGCTATAATTGTACCTAAAGAAAATGGAATTGAATATAATTTAAAGTCAAATAAAGTAAGTATTTTATTTGAAGCAAAAAACATACCTGCAAGTTTGTATAAATGTTTATGAGCATTTGCCACAAATAATGTGAATTTAACAAAAATAGAAAGTTTGCCAAGTTGAAGTTGATATTTTTCATATTACTTTTGGCTTGATTTCAAATGAAGTTTAAAAGATGAAAATGTAAAAAAAGCCTTGGAAGAACTAAAATTTTTTACAAGTTCTTTAAAAGTATTAGGAGAGTATTAAAAAAATTATTGATTCATAAATTTTTTGTGAATTTCCTTTAAATGAGGATTGTTTACATGTGTGTAAACCTGAGTAGTAGTTATGCTAGAATGTCCAAGCATTTCTTGAATACTTCTTAAATCTGCTCATGCATTAAGAAGAGTAGTAGCAAAAGAATGTCTTAGAGTATGTGCTGAAATATTTTTTAATATATTGGCCTTTATTCAATATCTTTTTATCATATTAGTAATAAAAAATCTCGTTAATCTAGTATTTTCATCTTCTAAAATATCAATAGAATCTATTTTTATATTATGTCTTATAAAAAGAGGTTTTAAATGATCTCTTCTTTTGTCTAAATAATTTTTTATTTTATTAGCTGAATCATCAGTCAAATAAACTACTCTAATTTTTCTTCATTTTCATCTTATGGCAAATTCTTTTCTTTTTAAGTCCACATCATCTATATTTAGAGCTGTTAGTTCAGAAATTCTAAGTCCTGTAGAATAAATTACTGAAATTATTGCTAAGTCTCTTGTTCCTATTATAGAATTGGTGTTTGGGGTTTTAAAAAGTCTTTCTAATTCATCTTTTGTTAAATATTCAACCATTCTAGGTTCAGCTTTTATTAAATCAATTGCAGTTGCTGACATACTTTTTATTCACTTTTTTTCAGCGTATTTAAGAAAAGATCTAAGAGTTATCATATATGCATTGGCTGTTTTTATGCTTATTTTTTTCTCAGAACTTTTATATAAATAGCTTCTAAATCATTCTGCTATTTCTAAATTTAAGTTTTTTAAATCAAAATTAAATCTATCAAAATTTTTATCTTCTAAATATTCTCAAAATCTATTTAGGTGTCTATCATATTGTTCAATTGTTTTTTGGGATTTATTTTTACTAGCTTCAAGCCAGTTTAAAAAATCTTCATGAGCTTTTTTTAATTTCATATCAATTATTGATTATATTATCACTAATTTTAATATAAAGATAAGAATTTTCAAATTTAATTAAGAAAGTTGTTTATAGCAAGACCGTAAGTTAATTCACAAATACATTAATATTTTCTTTACTTGCCTTTCTATTTTTATATAATAGTTTAATATTATATATTTATAATTTCTAAAAATGATTAAATTATCAAATTTCCCGTTCTCTACATTAAAAACAGCGCCAAAAGTAAGTGAAAATAGATCTACTTCTTTGCTTTTGCAAGGAAGCTATATTAGACAAGTTATGGCTTGAGCTTATGAATTCTTGCCTATATGATACAGAGTTTTGAAAAATATAGAAAATATAGTTAGAGAAGAAATGGACAGAGCAGGTTATCATGAAATGCTTATGACCATTTTGACTCCAAGAGAACTTTGGGAAGTTGCAGATAGATGGGAAATTCCAGAGTATTTTAAAGTTCCTGCTTGGGGAAATAGTGAATATAGAATTTCTCCAACAAATGAAGAGAATGTTACAAATATAATGAACGAATTTATTCAATCTTACAAAGATTTACCCACTTGTGTATATCATATTCAAAAGAAGTTTAGAAATGAAAAAAGAGCAAAATCTGGGCTTTTGAGATGAAGAGAATTTTTAATGAAAGATGCTTATTCTTTTCATAGAGATATAGAAGATTTTGATAGATTTTATGAGTCAGTTAAAGATGTTTATTTAAGGATTTTTGATAGACTTGGTCTTGGAGCTGATACTTATATAGCAGATGCAGATTGAGGAGCAATTTCAGACAAAAATTCTCATGAATTTCAAGTAAAATTAGAGATTTGAGAAGACACAATTTATAAATGTAAAAAATGTGGAGCCTGTCAAAATGATGAGCTTGTAGATGAAGAAAAAGGTTTTGAATGTATAGAATGTACTTCTAAAGATTTTGAAACTTTTGCAGCTTCAGAAGTTTGAAATATTTTTCATCTTGGGACAAAATATACAAAGCCATTTGGAATTTCTTATTTAGATGAGAATAATAAAATGGTAAATCATGTAGAAATGTGATGTTATGGGATTTGAGTTTCTAGGCTTATGTGAGTAATGGCAGAATATTTTATGAGAGATAAATGAATTGCTTGGCCTGAAAATGTAGCTCCAGCTGATTATTATATAATAGTTCTTTGAGAGGAAAATTTAGAAAAAGCAGAAGAATTGGCTTTAGACTTAGAAAAAACTTGAAAAAGTGTAATACTTGATGACAGAATGTGAAAAAAATTTGGTTTTGGACAAAAAGCTTGAGACTGCGAATTATGGTGAATACCAAACAGAATTGTGATTTCAAAAAAGACTTTAGAACAAGGTGGATATGAAATTTTAAGAAGAGGAGAGAAAGAGCTGATTGTGAAAATTTAGTTTATTTATTTTTATATTATGGAATTAAATATAAACGGACAAATTTTATCATCTTTAGTAAAAATTCAGATTTATGATAACAAAAAAAGCTTGGGTATTGATAAATGAGATTATGAAATAAAAAAATTTTATAAAATTTGAGATTAAATACATTTTTAATTAATTAACAATAAAAATAGATCAATACATTGAAGTGTAGAAATATTAGAAAATATAAAATTTAAAATAATATAAAAATTAATAATTAAAAATCTTTTGTATTTTTAATTATTTTAAGTATAGCTAAAATACATCAATAAAAACTAAATTATTTTAAGTAAGAATAAAACTTATACAAAAAGAAATAGATTTTATTAAACTATAAATTATGATAAAAATATATATATTTGTAGATTCTTATAAGCATTTTGAAAATTCTATAAAAGAATATGAAAAAAGACTTTGAAAAGATATTGAATTAATAAAAATAAAACCTTCAAAAAAAACTGATTCAAATAGTATTATTATTGATGAAACAAATCTATTAAAAGAAAAACTCAAAAAAGAGAAAGCTTATAAAGTTGTTTTAAACCCTAATTGAAAAAGTTTTCAAACAGAAACATTTTTAGATTTTGTAGAACGCAAAAAATTAAATTATGGCAATTTAGTTTTTTGTGTTTGATGAGCATATTGATTTGATTACAAACTTTTAAAAAGTAGTATAGATTTTGAAATGAAATTGTGAGACTTTACAATGCCACATTCACTGGCATTATTGGTCCTATTAGAACAAATTTATAGAATACAAATGATGAAAAAATGAACTAGTTATCATAAATAAATAATAAAACTCAAATGAAATTTAAATATGAACTATACAAATATCAACAAGATGTAATGAATGTTTTTCAAAATGAGATAAACATAAATAATAAAAAAATACATATAGTTTCTCCTCCTTGATCGTGAAAAACTATTATGTGAATCGAGATGATTACAAGATTAAAGTGAAATAGCTTAATTTTAGTCCCAAATATTACTTTACAACATCAATGGAAAGATAAAATAGAAAAATTTTTTCTTGAAGAAAATGAAAATATTAATGAGTTAGTCTCTATTGATAAAGAAAACATAAAAAAGATAAATATACTAACTTATCAATCATTAACTCAAACAAATAGAGAAAATGATGATTTTTTAGAACAAATTTTTGACTTTTGGTTTAAAGATTTTTCTATAGATTTTGAGAAAAAAGAAGATTTTTTAAGTTATGTTAATTATATAAAAGACTTTGATAATAAGAAGTACATAAATTATCTTTTAAAATATAAAAAGAAACTTAAAAAAAATATAAAAGAAGATAATTTAGAAAAACTAATAAGTCCTGAATTAATAAATTATTTTGGTGAACTAAAAAAATTTAAAATAGATTCTATTATATTAGATGAAGCTCATCATTTAACAAATTGGTGGTCAAAAGTTATATATTTTTTATGGGAATTTTTATCTGAGAAAGCCTGAGAAGAAGATAATTCTTATATTATTTGATTAACAACAACTCCACCATATGAGAATATAGATTTTTTTGAATTAGATGATAATTATCTAAATTTATTGTGAGAAATTGATTATTATGTGCCTACTCCATCAATAATAAAATCTTGAAGGTTAGCTCCTTTTAGTGATTTGGTTTATTTTGTTGAGCCCGATAAAAATTTATCTTTGTTAATAAAGAAAAATTAAACTCTTTTTTAAAAGAGAATTATGCTTATATTTCAAAAATATTGTTTAACCTTATAAAAAAGGATTTCAATAAATTGTTAGATAAATCTTTTAATAATTTAGTTTCTTATTTAAAATTTTTAAGAGTTTTCTCTGACTATGAGATAACAGATTATTATATAAGTGAAAAAATAACAGAACCTTTAGAATTAGAAGATATTGCAAAGTCAGTTTGAAGGTTTTTATCTAATTATAGATTAGAATGATCCTTAGAGAAAATTTCAAAGTTAAAAAAATTATTTTATGATTTAGGTTATATATGGAGATGAAATAATTTCTTCAAATTCAGAACTCCAATAGAAAATATGCTTGTTTATTCAAAATCTAAACTAAATTGAGTTAAGAATATACTGAATTTAGAATATAAAAATCTATGAGAAGATTTAAAAGTAGCAATTATAACTGATTTTTTAGAAGAAAAAGATGAGATTCTGACTTGTAAATATTTACTTAAAAATTTAAAGGAATATAAAAACTTAAATCCTATTTTAATTTCTGGTCAATGAACTTGGAAATATGATAATTTTTGAAATATTATAAAAATAGAAAAAAATATAATAGAAGTTACTTCTTTATTAGAAAGTTGAGAAACAAAACTACTTATTTGAACAAGATGAATTTTATGAGAATGATGGGATTGTCCAAAGTTGAACACTCTTATAGATTTGACTTGAATAGTTGCATATATGTCTGTAAATCAGGTAAGGTGAAGACCTATAAGATTGGATAAAACAAATAATAAAAAATTAGCAAATATATATGATATAATAACTGTTTTTGATTGATACAATAAGGCTGTAGATTATTCAAGATTAAAGAGGAAACATCAAAAAGTTTATTGAATAGATGATAGCTGAGTAGTAGTAAAATGAGTTGACCATATTATACCAAATTTGAAAGAAAAGATTCTAGATATAGAAAGTATAAATAGTGAAATGATGCAAAGAGCCATAAATAGAGATAAATATTATGATTTATGGGATATATGAAAAAAATATGATAATAAAGAGGTTTATTGACTAAATTTAAGTTTATTAAAAAGTAATTCTATTTTTTTAACTCCTAATAATTATAATTTTAAACAAACAAAAGATTTATTGAAAATATTAAAAAATTTTGAATTAAATAAAGATTTGTATTATGAAAATATTTATAAGTTTATAAGTTTTTTGTTAGTAGTAGTTGTAAAAACAATGATAAATATTTGATTTATTCCAGAAGATTTTCAATATACTTTAACTAAATGAAAAGACTGAAACTTCAAATTAATATCAAATTATAAAGATGATTTAATAATAAAAAAGTTTATGTCAGAAGTTTCTTTGTTTTTCTCAGTTATAATAAATCAGAGATATGTTTTAGAAATGAATTTTTGAACACTAGAAAATAAAAAAATAAATCTTTGACTACTAAAATTTTGATTACCAGATAGTGTATCAAGAACAATAAAACATAGAAAAATATTTAAAAAGGAATTATCAAAAATAAAACTAAAAATAACATGAAAGATGTTACTTTCTTACAATATTTTTACTAATTTTGAATCTTATAGAAATCTTATAAAGTTTTGAAAAATTATAAATAATAAAAACAAAAATTATAAACTAAGCTATATAAAATCTAGTAGAATAAACAAAAAAGATTATATATGAAAAAGACCAATAATAATATCTAAAATTGAGAAAATTTGGTTATAATTAAATAATTAAATCATTTTTATCATCATCATTATTTTTTTTGCTTTTTTTTATATTTTCAAAAGCACTTTCATATTTATAATCATTTTTTTCTATTTTTTTGCCTGAATAATCAAACTTTACTTCTCTTTTTCAAGTATGAGGATTTGTAAATGAGGCTTTTTTATGTTTTTTCTTTTGTTTATTAAATAGTACTTTGTAATTATTATTTTCTTTGAAATTTCTCCTATAATAAAATTTTAACTTTAGGTACTTTTTTCTATCAACACTTTTTAAAAAAGATAAATGTCATTTTATTATGTTTATGTTTCAATCTCACTTACTTAAAAAATTAAAAACCATTGCTCTTAATTTCATATATTTATTTCTTGGATATGAAACTCTTTTATTTACTACAAGACCTGTTACTATCTGTTTTGTATGAGCTCTATAAATTGTTGTTTTTTTCTTTTTAGCCACATATCCATATTTTGGTAAAATAGAATCAACAATAATTCTAATAGCATTTTTTATTTTGGTATTATTTGAAGAAAATGTTATATCATCAGCATATCTGGTATAACTTACTTTTTTATCATATTTTTTTAATAATTTAATAATTATATTATCAATTCATAAAAATACCAAATTTGCAATAAATGGTGATGTCGGTGCTCATTGTGCTAGTCTTCATCTATAAGTTACTAAATTTATAAGTTTTTCTATTTCTTCATTTTGTAGCTCTTTATAAGCTCTCAAAGTTTTTCTAATTTTATTTTCTGTAATTGAATGAAAAAAGTCTTCGATATCTATATTTATAATTATCTTTTTATTTGTATGTTTTGAAGCATTATTTTTTATCGAAGCATTTTTCTTAAATCAAGAAACAAAAGACGGGAATAGGTAAGTTTTGTTTAATTCTCTTAAAATATTTTTTTGAATATTTTTTAGTTGTGTATTTGGTGCATCTATTTGTCTTTCACTTCAATCTCTTTTAGGAATATAAAAAGTATTATAGTCAGGATTTAAAATAGGGATTTTATTAAGAAATTTTAAGTTAAAATTTCTCTTTTTCTTATTAAAAACACTTAATTTTCATTTAAAAATAGTAATAATAATCACAATAAATATAATTATTATTGTAATTAAATTTAAATTTAAATCTTTCATAAAGTTTATTTAAAAAAATAAAGGAAGCTTTGCTTCCTTTAGCTTCTTTGCTATTTATATTAGTAAACTAAAATTTATTTTAGTTTAATCACAAAAATTAATCCTTCCACAATGATGAAACATCATTAAAAAAACCAAAGAAGCTTAGAATCTATAATAATATATTTTTTGATTAAAATCAAATAAAAACAATAACTCTGTTTGTATTCATAACATACAGTGCAAAATATAGTTTTTTGTATTATAAATAACTTGAAAATACTCACATACAAACCAGTTTCTCTTTTTTTATTTTTGACAATTACTAATATTTTATTATATAAATATGCACTATATACAAATAATACTTCAATATAATGGAAAAAGTTGTAATATCATGACAAAAACTAGAAGATTTTTTTAATCGTCTAGAATTAATAGGTTTAAATAAAAAAGATAATCTTACTGTTGAAGAAATAAAAAGTCATATTAATAGTTTATTATCAGAGAAATGAAATTTAGAATTTCAAGATAAATATCATCTTAAAGAAGAACTTTGTAGTTTTATTGATGATGCTTTAAAAGAAAGAGAACTTAGCCCAGATCTTATTTGAAGTATTAATAATACTAGATATAATATATATATACAATTATTTTCACAAAAAAAGTTTGAGAATTTAGAAGATTGTAGAGTTTATATAATAGAGTATATATCTGAATTAAAGTGAGTAAAAATAGCTGAAGCTAAAAATTGAGAAAGAATAATAGATATATCAAATTTAGATAAACCCAAGAAATTTAGTATTAATTGAACTGGGGCGAAATTATTTTGATATCAGGTTCTCCAACTATTAAAATCTAAAGGGTTAATAAATGAACAAGATAATTTGGGAAGTATTAAACATTCTTATCTTGTTGATAAATTAGTATTAAAAGAAATATTAACAAAATTATTTTCATCTGCATGATGGATAGTTATAAATAAATAAAAGCTTAAAAAATAACCTAAAAACTAAATGAAAAATATAAAGCAAAATATACTTTTAGAACTAGAGAAAAAATGAATTCCAGATTTAGAATTTTTATTTAGTAAAGAAGTATTAGATGTTTCTCAAGAATTACTTGAGGAGATGTTAGAAGAAGAAAAAAATATTTTTAGGGAGAAACTAAAAATAAAAGATAAGGATATAAATTTTTCAGTTTTTGATGATTTTTCAATGCTTGATTATTTTTTTAGTTTACTATACCACCTTTTTTATGTAAGAGATAATGAACAAATTAGAGCTATAATTAATTCTTTTGAACCTAAATATATAGATTTTTGAAATGAAATATCTTTTAGTAAAAGGTATTATGAAATGATGAAAATCTGTATGAAAAATAATGATTTGAATTCTGATCAAAAAAGAATTCTTGAATTAAATATAAAATCTTATGAAGTTAAGTGAATAAATTTAGAACCTGAAAAACAAGAAAGATTAAAAGTTATAAATAAAAAGTTATCAAAAATATCAACAGATTTTTGAAATAATGAGTTAGATAACGAAAAAGATTTTTCTTATAATATTGAAAGTGATGAATTTTTAAAAGAATTACCGAAGGATGTGCTTCTTTCGGCTAAAAAAACAGCAGAAGAAAATTGAAAAAAATGATATATATTTGATTTATCATACACAAATTACTCCTCTATTATGAAATACTGTAGTGACAAGAATATTAGAAAAGATTTTTATGAGTATAGGAGTTCTTTATGTCATTGATGAAGTTTTGATAATAGAAATAATGTTCTTCAAATACTTACTCTTAGACAAGAAAAAGCAGAGTTATTATGATACAAAAATCATGCTGAAATGTCATTAGAATTTAGAATGGCTGAATCACCAGAAATAGTTATTTCAATGTTAGAAGATATTGCTAAAAAATGAAAAATAAAGGCTATTAGTGAAATAAATGAATTAAAAAAGTTTTTTAATTTAGAAAGTATAGAAATATTTGATGTATGATATTATTTAACGAAATATAAAAAAATAAAATATAATTTAGATGATAAAATAGTTAGGCAGTATTTTGAATTTGAAAATACTTTATCATCAATGTTTGATATACTAAAAAAACTTTTTTGACTTGAAATGAAAGATGTCACGGATTCTATTTTATGAAAGGAAAAAAGGTGATTAATGAAAGATGTAAGGTTTTATGAGGTCTATAGAAATAATAAATTAATTTCATATTTTATTTGAGATTATTTTTATGATAAAAGAAAAAAATGAGAGGCTTGGTGTAATGTAATTAGAGATAAATTTTCTTCTACTTTGCCAGTAGTTGTAAATATGTGTAATTTTCAAAAAACTGATGATGGCTTATGTTTATTAACTTTAAATGATGCTGAAACTCTATTTCATGAGTTTTGACATGCAATGCATAATATGTTTACAAAGTCTCCTTATTGAGAACTTTTAGGAACAAATATAGAAAGAGATTTTGTTGAATTACCTTCTCAAATAATGGAAAATTGGGTAAAAGATGTAAACTCAATAAATTTAATAGCAAAGCATTACCAAACTTGAGAAAAACTAGATAAAGAGATTATAAATGTAATTGAAAAATTAAAATATCTCCAAACTTGAA
>PDTW01000020.1 GCA_002749055.1 Candidatus Altimarinota bacterium
GTTAAAGAGAAAGCATCACGAAGATATTGATTTAAATGTAAAAGGCCTTAATAGTTATAATAGTGATGAATCAAAAATCATTGAGTGAGTGTTTACTGGAAGTGATATGTTATGATCTGATGGTAATAAACATCCAGTTCCAGCTAATTATGCTTCAAAATCAAAATTGGTACAATGAGATAAATTGAAACTTACAGTGAATAAATTGGGTAAAATGTTGTACAAACAAATTCAACCAATAGAAAGAGAAACAAAAGTATGAATTCTTACAAAAGAGAAGTGAGTATATCAAGTTTTGGCAGATTGAGAAATTTATTGAGTTCTTACAGCTGCGGTAACTCATTTTAAAGCTGAAATATGAGATAATGTTGCAATAATAGTCCCTGCATGAAAAAAAGCCACATTTGCGGCAATTGATAATATTATTCCAAAGGACGAAATATAAAATAATTTTTTATGATTAAATTCTAAAAGAATTTAATTTTATCAGCATTTGGATGATCTCTTAATTTTTCAAGAGTTTTAGCTTCAATTTGTCTAATTCTTTCTCTAGTAACTCAAAATTCTTTTCAAACTTCTTCAAGTGTGTGTAAATCTCATCAATCTAACCCAAATCTCATTATAATGATTTTTCTTTCTCTTGGAGTAAGAAAATCAAGCATTTGGTAAAGATTATCTTTTAGTAAATTTACATTTGTTTGTTCATCAGGAGTAAGATTTTTATCATCTTCTATAAAATCTCATAAAGAGCTATCTTCTTCACTTCAAACAGGACTATCAAGACTAAGAATATCTTGAGAAATTCTCATTATTTGTCTTACTTTTTTGATATCCATATCCATTTCAGTAGCTAGTTCTTCCATAAGTGGTTCACGAGTTAGCTCTTGTGTTAGCCTTCTGTAAGTGTGAGTGAATTTATTTATGGTTTCTATCATATGAACAGGAACTCTAATGGTTCTTGCTTGGTCAGCAATAGCTCTAGTTATTCATTGTCTTATCCACCAAGTTGCATATGTGGAGAATTTGAATCATTTAGTAGCATCAAATTTATCAACAGCTCTAAATAATCATACATTTCATTCTTGAATTAAATCAAGTAATCATAATCATCTACCCATGTATTTTTTTGCAATACTAACGACTAATCTTAGATTAGCTGCTGCAAGTTTTTTTCTCGCCTCTTGGTCTCATTCTTTTATTTTTTTTCATAAACTTATCTCTTCTTCTGGTTTTAGTAACTCAACTCTTCAAATTTCATTCAAATACATTCTAATAGAATCATCACTTATCTCAGAAAGAGAAATTGATTGTTTTAAATCTTTTTTCCCGTCTTTTTTTTCACTTGAAAATAAATTTGTTTTTTCTAAATTATCAACTATATCTATTTTTAACTCTAAAAATTTTGTATAAATTTCATCAAGCAAATCTAAGTTATCTTCAGCATTAGGTAAAGCATTAGCTAATTCATCTTGAGTTATTTTTCACTCTTTCTTTCATTTTTTTAATAATTCTACAACTTCTTCAGGTAATCACTCAAAAACTTTTTCATCTATTTTATTATCAATAAATTTTTTTAGTCATTTTCATACCCTTCTTTTATCTTCAGATCTTTCTTTTGGTAATTTAGTTAATCCTTTTTCCTTTTTTATAGAATCAATTTCATTTGTATTAAATTCTTCTATTTTTAAAGAGTCTAAATTGACTTCTTCAATTAAATTTTTATCATCATCTTTTTTTGATTGTGTTGCCATTTATTTATAAGGTTATTTTTATAATACCCCAAAAATTGACTTTTTCACACTTTGAAAAGCCAATCTCTATTAACACAATTATATTATTTTCTTATTTTTAAGCAAATATTTATATATTTTTTGTTTTTTTATTAAAAAATAGCTTAAAAAAGAACATACAATGAGAAAAATATTGCCTTTTGTGTTTTTATCAATATATTGTTTTAATATAATACATAATTACATAATAAAAGGTGAAAATATCATATAAAGTTTTACAGAAATATATTAAAAATATTAAAACTCCAGAAAAAGTTTCTGAAGATTTAATTCAGGGAGTAGCTGAAGTTGAATCAATTGAATATGAATGAGAATATTTAAAAGATGTTTATATATGAGAGGTATTAGAATGTAAAAAACATTCAGATAGTGAAAAGTTAAATATATGTAAAGTAAAAGTTCTTTGAGAAGAGAAACAAATAGTTTGTTGAGCTTCAAATGTAAAATCTTGAATAAAAGTACCAATTGCTATAGTTTGAGCAAAATTATCTGAAACCTTTCAAATTCAAAAAGCAAAAATTAGATGAGAAACTAGTGAATGAATGATTTGTAGTTTAGATGAGTTAGGACTTGTGAAAGAAAGACAAGAGTGAATTATGATTTTGGAGGATACTGCTCCAGTTTGAAAATCTATGAAAGATTACCTTTGAAAAAATGATGTAGTATTAGAAATTGACAATAAAGCTATTAACCACAGACCAGATCTCTTTTCTCATATTTGAATAATTAGGGAATTATATGCAGTTAATAATGAGAAGTTTGAATATGATTATGAAAATAAAGATTTTTCTTGATTAAAAGAATTGTGAATAAAAAATGAAGTTACTAGTGTAGTTAAAAGATATATTTGATTAAAAGTTAATAATGTTTCTAATATTCAAACTCCTGATTATATAAAACAAGTTTTGTATTCTGCTGGTATTGAATCAAAATGATTGTTGATTGATGTTACAAATTATAGTCTTTATTTTTATTGACAGCCAACTCATATTTTTGATGCTGATAAAATAAATTGAAGTATTATTATTAGGTATGCAAAAAAATGAGAGAAATTTGTTGCGTTAGATGATAATGAATATGAGCTTAACGATACAGATATTGTTATAGCTGATAATAAGTGAGTAATAGCTTTATGATGAGTTATTTGATGAAAAGAAAGTTCAGTTACATCAGAAACAAAAAATATAATTATAGAATCAGCTAATTTTGATCATTCAGTAGTTAGAAAAACTTGAAAAAGTTTATGAATTAGAACAGATTCTTTAAATGTATTTGAAAAATGATTATTGCCTGAAATGGCTAAAGCTTGAATTAGTTTAATTGTATCTGAGTTAGAAAAAAATCTAAAAAATATTTCTTTAGTTAGTATAACTGATTCTTATGAAGTTAAACAAGATTCTATTTATGTAGATTACAGTTTGGAATCAATAAATTCATTAATTTGAAGTAACTATGATGAATTATTAGTTTCAAAGATTTTATGAAATCTTTGAATAGAAAGAGAAGGACAAAAATTGAAAATTCCATTTTGGAGGAAAGATTTAGAAAATAAGGCAGATATAGCAGAGGAGGTAGCTAGAATAGATTGATATTCTAATATTGCTTCTACAGTTCCTAGAATTAATTTATGAGCTATAACTCAAGATAATATTTATAAAATTAAAAGAGATACAAGAAATTTTTTCACATGACTTTGATTTTATGATATGTATACTTATTCATTTGTAGGTGAAAAACTTATGAATAAGCTTTGATTAACTTGTGATAATTTGGTAGAATTAAAGAATAATTTAAGTGAAGATGCTACTCATATGAGATGATGATTGATTCCCAATCTACTACTTTCATTAGAAAAAAATTCAAGAGATTTCTCTGAACTAAAAATGTTTGAGCTTGAAAAAGTATTTAATTTGAAATGAGAAGAAATTATTGAAAATTACGATCTTTCTTGAGTAATGGTTAGCAAAAAAGATTTAGTTTATTATGATATTCAAAGTCTAGTTAGTCAATTTTTTCAAAAAGTAGGTTTAACAAGTTTTTATTTTGACAAACCAAAAACAGCTCCTAGTTACTCTCATGCAACAAGAACAGCTGATATTATACTTAGATGAAAAAAAGTTTGAGTTGTTTGAGAAATTCATCCAAAAGTATCTAATCAATTTGATATTAATGATAGAGTATGATTTTTTGAAATAAATGTTGATTTAATATCAAGTGCTTTATATTCTATTACCAAAGCTGTAGAAGTTTCTAGCTATCAAGAAAATAATTTTGATTTAAGCTTTGTTGTTGATAAAAACCTTAAATGAAGAGATATTAGTAATACTATTTTAAAAGCAAATCCATTAATAACTTCTGTGAATTTATTTGATATATATGAAGATGAAGAAAAATTGCCTTGAAAAAGAAGTCTTAGTTTTAAAATATTTTTTCAATCTTTGATAGAAACTTTGTCAGATAAAGTAAAAAATGACTTAATAAACGAAATAGTTAATAAGGTAGAAAAAAAATGATGAGTTTTAAGATAAAGAAAAAAATTTATTAAACTTTTAGAAATTCACACTGGTTTTTTATTGAATTTAAGAAAATAATATATATTAACAAGACATTTTAACTTTGAAAATCACAATATGTTTTTTACTTGCTATGCTATGAGATTTATTAAATTTTGATTTTCTTAAAAAATAAATATAATTAAATTATGTTATTTTTATTAAAATAAGTTAAATGTATTTAAGTAGAAAAACATATCTTGATAAAATAAATGATATATTTGAAAAAGGCTTATAAAAGTAATTGTAGGTCAAAGAAGAGCATGAAAAACTGTTTTAATGCAACAATTAAGTAAAAATTTTAAAGATAAAAAAGTAGTTTATATAAATAAAGAACACAAAGATTTTGACTTTTTATACGATGATAATTCTTTAAATGATTATTTAGAAGCTCAAATCAAACTTTGAAAAAAATATATTTTTATTGATGAAGTTCAGTTAATTATTAATTGGGAAAAAACTATTAATTCAGTATTTTCAAAATATAGAGAAATTGAAATATTTTTAACAGGTTCTAATTCAAAAATGTTATCTTCAGAATTATCTACTTTGCTTTCTTGAAGATACATAGATTTTTATATTTATCCTTTTTCTTATAAAGAATACATAGATTTTAACAAATTAAAAAATAACTTTAATTCATTTAAATGATATTTAGATAAATGATGATTATCTTTAGTTTATGAACTTGATAATGATGAACTTATTTGTGAATGGGTAAAAAATTTAAAAAATACAGTTTTCTTAAAAGATATAGTTTCAAGGTATAAAATAAAAGATATATCTTTGCTTGAAGATTTATTTTTGTTTATTGTTAATAATATTTGAAATTTAACTAATCTTAATTCTATTTTAAAATATTTAAAATGAAAACAAATTAAAACAAATTTAAATACTATTTCTTCGTATATTTGATATTTAAAAGATGCTTTCTTAGTTTATGAAGTAGCTTTGTATGATTTAAGATGAAAACAAGTTTTTGATAGAGAAAGAAAATTTTATATTTCTGACCATATTTTCAGAAAATGTTTATTTTCTTGATTTGATAAATGATTTTGAAAAATACTTGAAAATATTGTATTTTTAGAAGCAAAAAGAAAATGATATGAGGTTTATGTATGAAGAGTTAAAAATAAAGAAGTAGATTTTATTCTTGAAAAATGATGAATAAAAAAGTATATTCAAGTTGCTTATATTTTAAGTGATGATAATGTTATAAATAGAGAATTTGGAAATTTAGATCTTATAAAAGATAACTGGGAAAAATATGTTGTTACAATGGATGAAATTAGTTTTTGAATAAGAAATTGAGTAAAACATATTTTTATTAAAGATTTAGAAAATATTATTTAAAAACTTTTAGAAATTTACACTGGTTTTTTATTGAATTTAAGAAAATAATATATATTATAATTTGTAAAAAAATGGAAATGGAATTTAAAAAAGGAGATATAATTTGGTCTGAATATGAAGACAGAGATTCTAAAAAATTAAAACATCCTGCCATATTTTGTAATTATGAAGGAACTGATTTTTATGGTATTATGCTTACTCATAGTAAAAAATATCCTGACAATATCAAAATGGAAAGAGATCATTTTGAAATATGGACAAAACTTAGTTTTAAAAAAGAAATATATTTTGTAAATCAACTTTTAAGAAAATTTAAAGATTGGAAGCCTATAAAAATAGGAAAATTAACAGAAGATTGAATTTATTTTATTGAAAAAAAATTAACTAAAAAAAAAGCAATTACTTTTGAAGATTATATTAACAAGACATTTTAACTTTGAAAATCACAAAAGAGCCTAAAAATTTTGACATAGCCATTTTTTTTAATATAATTTGCACCACAAACAACTTTTAGCCCCAAACTATATATAGTTGTTCTAAAGTTTTTATTTACGAAAATTAGTATAAATATGCCAATAATTAAATCAGCTAAAAAGGCTCTTAAACAAAATGTTAGAAATAAATCTAGAAATGACTATTTTAAGGGTTTATATAGAGAATCTAGAAAAGAATTTGAGAAAGCAATTAAAAATAAAGATTTAAAAGCTGCCCAAAAAGCTTTTTATAATGAAAAGGACAAAGATGGTAAAACTGTAAAATCAGGATTACAATCTAATATTGATAAATTAGAAAAAAAGAATATTATACATAAGAATAATGCTTCAAGAAAAAAATCTCAATTTGTGAAAATGATGAAAGCTTTATCTTAATTTATTTTTTTAATATAATAAATGAAAGAAAAGAAAAGAATCTTGAATAATGATATTAGAGCCAAAATGGTTCAGTTAATATCTGATAGTTGAGAAAATTTCTGAGAAATGCAAATTTCTGAAGCTAGGGCTAGAGCTGAACAACAAGGTCTAGATTTGATGGAAATATGAAAAAATTGAGATGTTTCAATTGTAAAAATATTGGATTATTGAAAGTTTCTTTATAGACAAAAAAAACAAGAACAGAAAAATAAAAATAAATGAAAAGCTCCTGATTTAAAAACTCTTAGAATTACTTTTAAGATTTGAGATCATGATCTAGAAATAAGAAAAAAACAAGCTGAAAAGTTTGCAAAATTGTGACATCCATTGAAAGTTACTTTGATGTTAAGATGAAGAGAAAATCAATATTCAGATTTGGCTTTCGCAAAAATGGAGAGTTTTGTGAAAAGTTTAGAGGAGTTTTACAAAATGGAATGACAAATTAAGAAGACAGGTAATACTTTTTCTGTATATCTAAAAATACTTCAATAGTAAATTTTATAATAATAATTTTGATTTATGTTAAAAACAAGAAAATGAGTTTCAAAAAGAGTTAAAATAACAGGAACTTGAAAAGTTATGTTAGGAAAATGTAGTAAAAGACATTTACTTTCAGATAAATCTAAAAAAGCTAAAGGTAGAAATAAATATGGTTTAGAGGCTTCTTCTTCAGAGACTAAAAAAATCAAAGAACAGTTACCTTTTTCTAAATAAAAGTAAAAAGTTCATTTAATTAATTTATAAAAGTAGAAAAATGGTTAGAGTAAAAAGAGGTCTTATGACTAAAAAAAGACACAAAAAGTTATTAAAAGCTACTAAATGATATAGAATGTTATCATCGAAAGTTTTTTCTAGAGCTAAAAATGCTTGGATGAAAGCTTGATTAAATTCTTATATTGGTAGAAAAAGAAAAAAAAGAGATTTTAGAAGATTATGGACTTTGAGAATAAATAATGCAGTTAGAAATTATTGACTAAGTTATTCAAAGTTTATAAATGCTATGTATTTGAAAAAAGTTAATTTAAATAGAAAAGTTTTATCAAATATGGCTATTTCGAATCCAAAAGTTTTTGAGAATGTTGTTTCATTCGTTAAATAATAATAATTTTTATAAAAAAGTATATTTAATTAATATTAAGTATACTTTTTTATTTTTTAGAAAAATACTTTAAACTTAAAAATTCTTTGCAAAAATATAAATAAAATTTATAATTCTTATTAAAGTATAATTCTTGATTAAGAGTTAATGAAAAAGGATAATAAAAAAGCATTCTCACTTATAGAACTATTAGTTGTTATTACAATACTAATTATTGTTTCTCTTTTGATATATTCTCCATATTTGTTTTATAGACAGAAAGCTCTTTTAAGACAGTGAGTTAAAGAAGTTTCTAAAAGTATATATGAAGCAAGGAATATAGCTATGAATTGATCTACATCTTGAAGTTGAAATTTATCTATATGAATATATTTTGATTCCAGTAATAATGATACTATAACTTTTTTAAGTTATCCTTATTCATTTACAGGTACTCAAATTACTAGAACACCTTGACCAGATATAAAGATTTTAAAAACTATAAAACTTCCTGAATGAATTGAAATTGAAAAAGTTTGAGGTCAAGATAATGCTTTGTTTTTCTTTTCTTCAATATTTTGAGAATGAAAATATTATTATTTTGATCCATCTAGACAAGAATTTCCTTTGACAGATAATAAAATAGATATTGATATTAATTATGATGGAGCTACTATAGATATATTAAAGAAAAAAATATTCTATTATGTATTAACTAATATTATTGATTACTAAAAATGTATAATAAATCTTTTAAAAATAATCTACTTGCTTTTGGTATAGTTGAAATATTAATATCTATATTAATATTTTCTTTGTGATTGGCATCTATTTATTTAATTATAGTATCAACTCTTAAATTAAGTGATTATAATAAAAATTATATAATTGCATCTAATTTGGCTAGAGAACAACTTGATTTGCTAAGAAATTTAAGAGATTCTAATTATAATTCAGTTTACAAATGGAATTATATTCCAAATTCGGCATCTGATTTTACAAAAGTTTTTACTTGATGATATTACAAAATAGAAAATGATTTTACTCCTGGGGCTTTTTACCCTATAAAAATTGAAGCAATAACATCATTTTGAGAATGAGAATCCGAGCTTAATAATAAAATGCAGAGTTATAAGTTATGTATGGATAGTAATAATAATTATAGCTATGATTGTTTAACTTCATGAAATAAAGATACAAAGTTTTTTAAATTTATTAAAGTAGAGAAACTACAATATAAAAGCTGATGAATTGATATTATTATTGATGATGCTTTTAAAGTAACTTCAAAAGTTATATGGAATATTAGATGATATAATGAAATCGAGATAAATACAGTTATAGCTGATTGGAAGAGATTATAATATATAATTAAAATTCAAAATGATTATTAAATCAAGAAATATAGACAATAGACTTGCTTTCACATTAATTGAGTTAATAGTTTCTATAACTATTTTTATAATTATCTTAATTAGTGTTACTAGTATATTTATTTCTAGTAATGATATAGCAATGAAAACCGATATAAATAGAGCTATGCAAGAAAATATCAAAAATATCGTAGAAACAATTTCAGAAGATATTAGAAAATATTGAATAAAATGAGTATCAAAGAGTAAACCAGATGTTGATTGTAATAGTTCTTGATACTCAGTATGAAAATATCAAATATGAAATAAATTTTGTACATGAAATTCAGAGTTTTATATTGCAAAAAAAGATTTATTATGAAATTTCGTAAGAGTAGATAATTTATCAGATTGTCAATCTTTAAATGATGTATGTACTTTGTTAAAAGATGGTGAACCATTGTCTAATAGTTTTGTTACATTTAAAGAGATTTCATTTAAAATATCTGATGAATCAATAAAAAAGTTAACCATAAATTTTGTTATGCAACCTTCAACAAAAAAATGAATTAAAACAAAACTAATTGAGGAAAATAAAATCATATTTCAAACTACTATTAGTGAGAAATTAATAAAAACTAATTAAGAATTATGCAAAGTAAAAAATATAAGTATTTTCAAAATAAAAAAGCCTATAGTGTTGTAATAGCATTGTTTATGATTTGATTTCTTTTGGTTGTGACAAGTTGAATATTTAATCTTGTTATAAGAGAGATGAAAGATAATAAATGAATGTGAAATTATCTAAAAGCTTATGCATGAGCTGAATGAGCTCAAGAGTTGGCTTTGTTGCAAATAAAAAAGAATTGATATTGATTTTATGATAAAATAGATCATAACAAAAATAATCGCTCTATAATTTTGTCTAAGAATCCCCTAGATATAAGTAAATTTAATAATCAAAAAGATGTGTTTGTATCATACGAAATCCAATCAAAAACTTCAGCATTCTCTTGATTTATAGATCCTCTTTGATATTCAATATCTCCACTTTTTTATTCTGATGAAACTTGATATTATAATTCAAATCAAATATCTTTGGATGTCTTATCATGAAACTCTTCGGATTTAGTTTGGAATATAATATGATGAAATTCTTGAATATCTTGAACTTGAGCGTTTACAAAAGATAGTCTTTGAGTAGAAAGAAAATTAAATTGAAGTTCGTTAACTTATAGTCAAACAAAAATAGAGACTTTTTTGACTAAAACAGAAAACTTGGTAAGTTATTTAATTTTGTTTAACTCTAATAATACTAATAATATTAACTATAAATTATACTGAATATCTCCTAGTAATCTCTTTACAAAGCCACAAGCTCTTATAATTTCTTCTTCAGAAATAGGTTGATATAAACAGAATCTTAAAACAACTTTGGATAATACAGAGTATTTGAATATTTTAAAATATTCAATTTTCAGTAAATAAATCTCTATTATAAGAGAAAAAACTTTAAAAAAATTTGCTTTTTATTTTAATCTGTTTATAGTAGTGATGTTTTACATTTTAATATAATTTTTTTATGAAAAAACAAGACTTTATAAAGGCAGTTGCTTCATCTGCTGGTTTAAGCCAAGAAGCCGTATCTAGAGTTTTAGCTACTATGGTTGATGTTGTTACTGCAGAGTTAAAATCTGGTGGAGAAGTTAATATAACTGGTTTTTGAGCTTTTAAAATATCTAAAAGAAATGCTAGAAATTGAGTTAATCCTAGAACTAAAACTCCTATAAAAATTCCTTCTATGAATTCTCCAGTTTTTAGAGCTGGTAAGACTTTGAAAGAAGCTGTTAGATAATTAAAATAATTTTAAAAGAAATACTACTAGTAAAATAGTAGTATTTTTTTGCTTTTTATTGAATGATATGTTATTATTACTCGTAAGTAGTATTTTATATTAAATTTATTCTTCATATGAAGACTTTGGATATAAGTAAAATTCCATCTGATTTTGATAAACTAAAATATGTTGCTGATTCTATAAATAATAGTTCTATCGAGATATGTTTTATTTATGCTTCAGATTTTAGGAATTCAGTGATTCTTAGGTCTTTTGTATGAATTATATGTGATTCATTGTGAATTGAATGAAAATGGAAATCAAGGTTGATTTTAATAATAGATGAACTTAATAATAATGCTGTAGAATATTGAAGTAAGAGTGATGAAGTTAATAGTATGAGGTTTTCAATAATAACAGATGTAAATTGAGATGTGAATATAAATGTTGAAGTTGAAGATACATGAGCATCTAACTTATCTAAAAAAGCTTCTGAAATGGTAAGATTAAGAGAAAATAAGTGAAAATGAAAAAAAGTTCGTTCTAATCCAATAAGATGAAGGTGACTATTTGTTATAATTGAACAATTGGTTGATAAATTATATTTCAGAGATTCCAAAAATTGATGATTAGTAGTTTGAGTAAATAAAAAGATTAGATTTTAAAATCTAATCTTTTTTATATAAATATTCTAGATTTGATTTGCATTTATATTCGTTTTCCTTTTCACAATAAAAAATCTTTTTATCAATTCTTAAATCAATATAAATTAAAGATTCTTTTATTTTTTGTGAATTTTCAGAGTTAAAAACAATTAAATTTTTTATTTGTTTTTTTTCATCTTTTGTTAAATCAAATATTAATAGTGTTCCTTCATTAATTGAAAAATGAATTTCTCTTTCTATAGGATAATAAGATAAAAAGTTTATTTTTACTCAAAGTAGATTTTCTTTAATTTCTTTATAAATATTAGCTATTTTTTTTACATTATTTTGCGAGATTATTGTTTTGTAGTCAGGGATTATATAACTATTATTACTTTTTGTTTTTCATTTGATTTGTAAATTAATCAGGTTCTCTGAATGTTCAGAATTTACTAGAGTTCAATTAGATGTAATTATATACTTTTTGTTGTCTATTATAGTATTGAATAATGGATTGGTTGATCAAATTTTGATTTTTATTGTATTTGGGAGATCTTTGTTTACCTCAACCTTATTTAAATTCTTTTGGTATTTTTTTAATTTTTCTACAATTTCTTTTTCTTTTACAAAAAAAATAGATTTGTTTCTTATACTTTCAAGTGTATTGTATGCTATGTTTAAATTACTTATTTCATCACTTCTGATTATTTCTATATTTTGAACCTTAAAAGTTTTTCATAATGTTAAAAAGAGTAGTCCAGATACCAAAAAAATAAGTATAAAGTAGTATAAATATAATTTGTTAAATTTTATATTTATTTTTATTTTCTTTTTTCTTTTCCTAAAAACATTTTTACTTTTATTTGACCAAAACATTTTACTTTTTTCTTTTTTTACCTTTCTTTTAAAAGTAAAGTTGCTTAGATTCTTTTTTCTCATAGCTATTATTATTAATATTTGCAATATTTGTTTATTTCTTCTTCGATTTTGTATGTCAATTCTGAGCTTTCATCATATCTGAATCTAACTCTTGGGATCTTTCTAATATTTAATGAATCATTTAAAGTTTTTTGTATTTTAAAAGCATACTGAGCTAAGGTTTTTGTTAATTTTTCTGAATTTTCAAAACAACTAACATAAACATCTAAGTATGATAAATCAGTACTTATTTTTACCTTTGTTATAGTTATTATTCAAAATATATTATCAGAATCTTTTATTTTCTCACAAAAAAATTCAGACACAATTTGTTTACTAATAGATTTTAATTTATTTAGTTTTTCTTTATTCATTATTTTTAGTTATTATTCACATTTTTTGTGAATAAATGATATTTAAAAATTTTTTTTTGACAAATAAAAAAATTAAATATAATTAGGAACAATTTAAAAGCACTTTAATTTAATTAATAGCACAAAAATATGATATACGCAATAAGAAATGAATGAGAAACTCCAGAAAAATTAATATTGAGATATAAAAAATTATTTTTTCAATCTAGAATAGCTAATAAAATTAGAAAAGAAAGATATGCTATTTGAAAATTATCAAAAAAGAAGATTAGAGAAGAGGCTATTGTTAGATCTGCTTATAGAGAACTAAATACAAAAGTTTACTTTTAATCCTTTTTCAGAAAAAAAATACCTTAATTCAAAATTAAGGTATTTTTTTTCTGAAAACTTTTATGTTATTATATCATTTATCTTTTAAATATAATGCATGAAGATGAGATAAAACTCATTTATCACAATAAAAAAGGTAGTTTTTATCTTGTTTTAAAGTAGGGAATTTGCTATTTAATTCAAAAAAAGGAATTTCTATATATTTATAATCAGATTTACTTAATGGGTTCTTAATTTTTTTCTCATTATCTCTGATATCAATTAATACTTCTCATTTTTTTATTTCATTAGTTAGCTCGATTTTGGATATTACATTATCTTTTTTTATTATATCATTTACAAACTCAGTTTTTGCGTTTTCTATGGCATTATTTAATACATCTTCATTAATTAAATTTTCTTCTTTTAATATTTGTTCCAGTCTTGCTCATGTTGCTGGTTTATCTGAAATTATTCAACAATATTCAGGCATACTACGAGCAAAATCATAAGTTCATATTTTTTGAGCAGTATTAATTATTTCTTGTTTATTAAAAGATATAAGAGGTCTTAATACTAATGTTTCAGATGCTTTATCTATTACATACATATTTTTTAGTGTTTGACTAGATACTTGTCCAAGACTATCTCACTTTATTAACGCATAATATCAGTATTTTTTTGCTAATTTATCTGCCACTTTTAGCATAAACCTTTTTAGTAATATTCATCTAAATCTGTGGTTTATCTTGTTTAAAAGATTAGCTATTACTTCTTCAAAATTTATAGTTATTATTTTTGCTTCATGTCAGTATGAGAAGTTCTTACTTAGATAATAAGCTAATTGTTTAACTCATATTTCGTGGGCATTTCATCATAAATTGAAAAATAAAAAATCAACTTTACATCACCTTTTCATCATTGAAAAACTACTTACTCCTGAGTCAAAACCACCTGATAACAGACTTAATACCTTATCTTGAGTTCACGTTGGATATCATCAAATTCAAAAACAAGTTTTTTTAACTATATAAAAAGTGGAATCTTTTAATTCTATTTGTACTGTTACTTCAGGTTTTTTTAATTTAACTCTAGAACTTTTAGAACAACTTAATAATCTTCATCATATATATCTTTCTAAATCCATAGATGTGAAATTATGTATTCCAGATCTTTTTGCTCTTACAACAAAGCTTTTATTGTCAATTAGTTTAAGGTAGAAATCTTTTGTTTTTTCAAAAATCTCTTCAAATATTTCATTATTTGATTTTATATTTTTAAGATTTAGAATCTGAAATTCATCTACTTCTAAAAATATTTCTACTCAAGGTATTTTTGAAAGTATATTATTAATAGTATCTTTATTATTACTATCTTTATTATTTATTTCTATTTTATCGTAAAAAAAACTAGCTTTAAAATCTAATTTATTCTGCCTGAACGCTAAATTTATATTAGTTGTTAGTTTATTTAAATATTTTTTCCTGACAGGTCTTGACTTAATCATTATCTCAGAAAAAGGCTTTATTATGTACTTCATATTTTTTTATTATTTTATTATCATCATTACTCAATCATCACTATCAATTGGTAGTGTATTGTAGCTTATATTGTTTTTTTCTAGATATTCCCATAATCATATCATTTTTTCTTTAAATTTTATTACATCATCAATTATTATAATTCATCATTTTTTTAATTTTGGCAAAGATAATTCTAAAAAATCTTTACTTCTTCTCATCATTCAATCAATAAATACAAAATCAAAATAATTATCCTCTAATTTTGGTATCTCATCAAGAGCATTTCCTAATATTAAACTTATTTCATTTTCTAAAGAGCACTCTTTTACATTATTTTTGGCCTCTAAATAGGACTTCTCTGAAAAATCTATACTTATTATTTTTCATCATACTTTTTTTAATTCAACTGCAAAATTTATTGTTGAGAATCAATTTGCTGTTCATATTTCAAGCATATTCTTAGTTCAAGATATTTTTATTAAATCTCTTAAAAATCTAGCATTTACATTGCTTATATTTGGAATAGTGTTTTCTTCTCAGTATTTCTTAAGTTTAATTAAAAATTTTTCTATATTCATTTATTTATACTAAAGTATATTAAAGATATTCCTATTTAAGGAACCTCTAAAAAATTTAAATTTTTATTCTTACGAAGGAGTTTTTCAGATCTTTCTTAAAAAAGCAAAAAAATAAATAGTATTTTCACCTACTTATTTTTTACTTTTTAAAGTTTAATTAATTTTTCCAGCTAATTGCATCAACAGGACAAGCCGAAATAGCCTCATCTACAGATTTATCATTATAATTATTACAAGCTTTCACTTTGCTTAATCATTCATCATCTAATTCAAATACTTCTTCACTTATAACAACACATGCGCTACATCAAATACAATCTTCGTTTACATAAGGGAATTTTAAATTTGCTTCTTTTAGTTTTTTAATTTGTTCTTCTGTCAATAAACTCATTTTATTTGATGTTTTTTTATATAAAATTAGTCCATTTTATGGTCAGCCAATAGATTTTGTATTCCTTAATTAAGTAAGGAATTTAGAGAAACCTGTTATCAGCTTGGAAAAAATTAATCCTCCTTGAGATAACTCATTAGAATTTCTCAGGTGCTTTATAAGTGTAAGGAAAAAATGTAATTGACCTGCCACCAATAAAATAGACACAAATATTATAATATATTTTGAATTTTTTTCAATATAAAGTATAATAAAAATTGTTAATCAAATTAGATTATAAACAAAATATAGATAATTAAATCTAAATAATTTTTAAAAAATAAATGTTTAGTTATAACTTGTTGAGTAAAACCTCATTTAATATTAATTCTTGATTAATAGATGCTATATTCTCAGAAATTAACGATATAGTACCTAAAAGTCAGCTCTGAACCTTAAATATTATTTTAATGTCTGATGAGGAAATAAAAAAGTTAAACAGTGATTATAGATGAATTAATAAAGTGACAGATGTCTTAAGTTTTCATTATTATGATGATTTTAAAAACTTAAGAGATGAAGAGATAGCTTGAGAGATAGTTATGAATGAAAAACTAATTTACTTACAATGAGAAGAATTTCAGCATTGAGCAGAAAAAGAGTTTTATAAACTTTTAATTCATAGTGTTTTACATATACTTTGATATGATCATGAAACAGATTCTGATTATAAAGTTATGAAAGACCTTGAAGACAAAATTTGGAAAATAATATAAAAAATATGCAATATAAAATACCAGTTCAAATTGAAAATGATGATCCAATAATGTTTTGACTTTCTTTAAAGCAATTAATAATAATAGTTGTTAGTTTTTGACTTTGATTTTGAATATTTAAGTCTCTTGTCAAACAAACTTGAACAGAGGTGGCATTTATACCAGCTTTTATTGTATTTGCTTTGTGATTATTGATTGCACTTTTTAAGCACTCTGAAATGACTTTTATTAAATTCATACTTGCTTTTATTAGATTAAAGTTAAATAGAAAGCAAGGTAGAGTGTGGATGAAATGAGTAGATAGTTTTCAGCCAATAGATATTTGATATGTATTGCTAAAAAATGAAAAAGTTGAAAAAAATATAGATTTTAAAGTGAAAATAGATAAAATTAATGAGTTAAATAATAAAATAGATAAAATCTAATAAATTAATATGTCTGTAAAAAATAAAAATAAAGCTATTCCTGATAATTCAACTCAAAGATTTTTACCATTTTCTCAAATAAGAGATAATGTTATAATAATGAAAGACGATAGTGTTAGGTCCGTTATGAAATGTTCAACTGTGAATTTCTTGTTAAAAAGTGAAGAAGAGCAAGATTCAATTATTATTAGTTTCCAAAGATTTTTAAATTCATTAAAAAATCCTATACAAATAATAGTTAGGTCGACAAAATTAGATATTGATTGATATTTATCAAAGTTAAATGATCTTGCTGTGAAACAAACAAATCCACTTTTACAAAATCAGACTTATGAATATATATCTTATTTAAAGAAACTTATTGAGGTTGCTCAAATAATGAAAAAAGATTTTTATATAGTTGTTCCTTTTGATGAAGAAGAAAATAAAAGCATAAAAGATGATTCTTTTCTTTGACCTATAAAAAATTTTTGGAAATCAGTTTTCAAAAATTCTATTGATGTTTTGAAAATTAAATCTCAATTGAGAAATTATGCAAAAATGAAAAAATGATTATTAGATAGAACAAATTCTATAAAAATAGGGTTGGAAAGTATTTGAATAAAATCTAATGTTATCGAAAAATGAGAACTTATAAAATTTTTGACAGATTATTATAATCCAAATATTGAAAGTTATAATACAATAAAAATGGATACAGATTATAACTTAATTAAATAAATATGAAAATATATACAAAAATTATCTTGTTTTTATTATGAATATTGCATTTTCATAATACTTTTTCGGATAATTGAATAATTTGAGAAGCTTGATCGTGAGCTACTGGAGAGTGTCCAAAGATGGTTTTAAAAACATGAGATATTCATACATGTCATATACCACAAATTATTGTAAATATGATAGATTTTTTTATGTGAATAGCTTGAACCATAGCTATAATATTTATTATTATTTGATGATATCAAATACTTTTTTGATCATTAGAGAATGATAAAACAAAATGAAAAAACACAGTTGTAATGGCACTTATGTGATTTGCTTTTGCCTCATTATCATGGTTTATTATCAAACTTATTTTTGATAATTTTTAATTAATTTTATAAAAATTTAGTATAGCTATTATGTCAAATATTTTATATAAATGGTCTTTTGTAGATAAAAAAGATAGAACGCCTCTTTGGTATATTATAGTTCTTTCTATAATTATATGACTAGTTATTTGGTGATTCTTAACAAAACAATATTGAATGAGCTTTGTTATACTGCTTGTTGCCTGACTAACTTTTTTTCTTGAAAATAATTCAGATGATGAAGTATTTATAGAGATATCAGATTTATGAATAAAAGTCTGAGAGTCTTTTTATGAATATTGAGCAATTGATTCATTTACATTTATGTATAGTTGAGACTCTGCTGTACTTCTCAGGTTTAATATTAACAAAAGAGGTATTAGAAATGTTGATTTAAAGGTTAATAATAATATTGTTTCAGATTTGAAACTGATTTTACCAAACTATGTCCAAGAAAATACAAAAGAAGAATTAAGTATAATCGATAAAATAATAGGAATATTAAAATTATAATTTATTTATTTAATAATTAATATGAAAATTCTTTTTTCAATAATAATAAATGCATTAATTCTTTTTATGCTTACATATATGTTAGCTGCTAATCCAGAAAAATGAGTTTTAGATTGAATAAGTATGTCGTGATGATGGAAGACTTATTTGTTATGATGAATAATTTTATGAGTTATAAATATAACAATTAGACCTATTTTGAAGATTTTGTCTCTTCCATTATTTTTTGTATTTTTCTGATTAGTAACATTTTTAGTTAACTGAATAATATTAAAATTATTTGAATATATAATTAATGATTTACTTAAGATTCCATGAGTTTCATATAATATAGACTGATGGATAAATTTTGCAGTTGCAACAACTATTTTTACAGTCTTAAATGTTGTTTATCAGATGTTTTTTAAGAAATAATTTATTTTATAATACGAATTTGTATATGAAAATTTTACTAAAATTAATACTAAGTTTATTTTTATTCTTTTGATTTATTACTTGATTTGTCTATTGAGGTTTCTCTGATTTTTTCACTGATGAATCAGTAGATAACCCTTATAAAGATAAATGATATAATCTTAGTTGATGATTAAAAGAAGTTAAAGATACTGTGGACTTAATAGAAACAGACAGGCGTTTTTCAGAATATATACAAGATGTTGTTAAATATTTGCTAGGTTTTGTCACAGTTATAGCAATTATATATATGATATATTGATGATTTACAATGATGATAAGTGCCTGAGATGAAGAAAAGGTTAAGAAAACAAAAAATATAATAATTTATGTTATTATTTGAATTTTTGTAATATGGATTGCCAACTCAATTGTTTTGTGGTTATTTGAAGTTTTTGAGAAATCTTAGATTAAAATTATTTAAAATAAAAAATTATGAAAAAATAAAAGTAAAAAAAGTCTAGTTAAAGTAATAGACTTTTTTTGTTAAAAACACTTATAAATGATAATATTTAACTATATTTTATTTATTTTGCTTATTTAATATGTCACTTCCAACAGACTTATATAAAAAGAAAAAAAAGAGTTCATACATATTCTCTTTACTTTTTCTAGCACTTGTTCTTATATTAACTTTGGCGCTATACCTTTACAACTCTAATATTACAGAAGATATTGCTGAGGTTAATGAAGAAATTAAAGTTGTTGATTCTTTAATCGAGAATATTAAAAAAGATGAGAAACTACAAATATACAGTCTTATAGAAACTAATAAAAAACCTTTAGAAATTCTAGAATATAACTCTCAAATTCCTGATTATATTGAGCATTTTAAAAATATAGGACAGAAATACAAAATAGATTTAAAAAGTTTTTCTTACTCAGCTTGAAAAATAACTACATCAGTTACTTTTAATCAAGAAAATGAAGTAACATATTTAAGAGTAGTAAATTTTTTAAGAGATTATAGACAATCGCCAGATTCACTTTTTGATTTGGACTTTGTTAAATCAGTTTCATGAAATGATACTATTACTTTTAATATTTCATTAACCTTAAAAGATTTATCTAAAAGACCAATTGTAAAAAATGAACTAGTAAATGAACAAGCTAAAAAACAAGATAATACTGATAGTAAGGAAGATATTGATTCTAATAAAGAAAATTTAGAAGGAGAAGATTTGAAAGAAGAAAATAAAGAAAAAATAAATTAATAAAAAATCTCTATATTATTTAATTATAAAAAAATGTCATATATAAAAAAGAATAACAATTTTATATCATATTTAATAATATTATTATGATTATTTATTTTAGTTTTTTTCACAAAAGCTCAAATATATGCTGTTCCTGAGAATAATGATATGAAATCTAAACTTGTAGAAGAAGAAAAATCCAAAAGAAAGCAATTGACAAGACTTGAAATATTAAAGTTTTTATTAAACCAAGATAAATATAACTTTTTTATAGAATCATTTTCATATCCATATAAGAAGTCCTCTAGACCATTTACAATTAGAATTCCTATTAAAGTTTTGTATAAATAATTATTCTAAAGATGATAGATAAAAAAGATAACAAACAAACAAAAAAATATTATTATATTTCAAAGAAGGTTAGAGCTATTGATAAATCAAATTTTTATGAATATTTATCTGTTATGATTGATTGATGAGTAACTCTATCCGAGGCCTTGAGTTCAGTTAATACGAAGATAAGTAATTATTTTTTTAAGGAAAAAATAGAGGAAATAATTACATATATTTCTAGTTGAGATTCACTTAGTAAATCTATGAAAAAGAATCCTGATATTTTTGACAGTTCAGAAATATCAATAATAGAAGCAGGTGAAAGCACTTGAATGCTGGTAGAATCATTAAAAAAACTAGCAGAAGATTTATTAAAGGCACATAATTTGAAGAAAAAAATAAAATGATCTTTGACTTATCCAGTTATAATATTTTTGTTTTTAATTTTTGCCGTTATAATAGTTTTGATTTATGTTATCCCAGCAATTAAACCATTATTTGAAACTTCAGAAGTTGAACTTCCAACTGCAACTAAAGCATTACTTTTTACTTCTGACTTTATAAGAAATAATTTTATATCACTATTATTTTTCTTTTTTTCAGTTTTTGTAGCTTTTGTTTGATATAAAAACACCTTAACTTGAAGAAAACATTTAGAATCATTATTATTATGATTTCCTCTTATATGAAAAGTTTACAGAAATTATATTTTATCTTGAATAGCTTCAAATCTTTGATGATTAGTTGGTTCATGAGTAAGTATTGTTAAGGCATTAACTTTAACTTGAAAATCAACAAATAATATTTTGTATGAAAGTATGTTTGATGCGATAGTAAGAAAAGTAACTGCATGAGAAAAAATAGTAGATTCTATGCAAGAACTCGATGAAGAAAACTATTATTTCCCAATTAGTTTTCTTCAGATGTTATCGGTATGAGAAAAAACAGCTAGTATAGAAAGAATTTCAAGAAAAATGAATGAACAATACACAACAGAAGTTAATAATTCTTTATCGAGTTTAGTGAAGTGGATTGAACCTATTGCTATTTTGATAGCTTGAATTTTTGTATTATGGTTTGCATTTGCTATTTTTGGTGCTATACTCAAAGTTACTGATATAGTTTGATAAAATAAAAAAATGAAAAATGAATTTAGAGCATTTACTTTAATGGAACTTATAATTGTCGTTACAGTGTTGATAATTATCTGAGCTATTTGATTTATGTCATTTGATTGATATTTAAAAGATTCAAGGAATACAACTAGAAATGTAGATTTAAATACAATAAAAAATTGAATAGAATTATATCATCAAAAAAACCTTTCTTATCCAACCCCTAAATCACATATAAATGTTTCTTATATGTGAAATCTAGTTTGGAGACAGTGATATTTTCCTAATGATTTAGATTGATTTGATGAAACAAATCACTTATTTTTAGATCCTACTACTTGAAGTTGATATTCATATTCTTTACTATCTTCTTGAAAAGAATTTGAAGTTGCTGCAGCATTAGAACCAGTTCAATTTATATCAGGTGAAAATAAAGCTTATGCTTCTTCAGATCCATTTTTGTTATGAAAGGCTTTAGTACTATGAAATTATAATTGAAAATTATTAAAAACTAGATCTTGATCTGAAGATCATATAATAGCTTGTCCGTCAATAACTTCATCTATTAATAATCCTAATTTATTATTAATTATCCAAGATAAGAAATTAGTTTACGATTCTTATCATAATATGCCATTTATTTATGCTTGAAGTGATTTTATTGTAGAGTGATGATTTGATTTTACTCCTAATTCAATAGTTGTATATAGTTGATCTTTAGATACTATCAGAAATGATCAATTGCAAAGAAATATTTTGTATAAAAATTTTCAGTTAGCATACGAATGAACTACTCTTAGTAAAACTAAAAGATTTATAAATATAGTTTCCACATCAAATGTAATTGACCCTTTTAATTTAGTTGATAATCAAAAAGAGTTAGTTAATAGTTTAGTTGAAGACACACTTAAATTAAGAACGTATAAAAAAAGAAATTAGACTTTTAAAGTCTAATTTCTTTTTCAATTCTTTATTTATAAATATAAGGAAATAAATCTCTAAATATTTTACTTTTTATTTCTTTTTCTATCAACTTCTTTTAAGTGTTTTTTTCTTAATCTTATGCTTTCAGGAGTAACTTCAACATATTCATCATCTCATATATAATCAATAGCTTCTTCTAATGTCATTAATCTTGGTGGAGTAAGTTTCAATGCTTCATCACTTCAAGATGCTCTTACATTAGTAAGTTTTTTGTTTTTTGTAGCATTAACTGTTAGATCTTGATCTTTACTAGATTCTCATATAATCATTCATTCATATATATCTGTTGCAGCTTTTACAAATATTGTTCCTCTTTCTTGTAAATTAAACAGTGAATAAGCCATTGTTTTTCAATTTTCCATAGATATCATAGATCATCTACTTCTTCTTTCAATTTCACCTTTATAAGGAGCAAATTCTTCAAAACTACTTGATAATAATCCTTCACCTTTGGTCATAGTAGTAAAATCTGACTTAAATCATAATAATCATCTAGTAGGTACTTTAAATTCAAGATTTACAATTCAATTGTTTTCTACCATATTAATCATTTCTCATTTTCTTTTTCATAATTCAGCAATTACATTTCATTCCATTCATGAAGGGATAGATATATTAACTAATTCTATAGGTTCCATTTTTTTTCAATTTTCTTCGTGCATAATTACTACTGGAGCTCATACTTGTAGTTCAAAACCTTCTCTTCTCATAGTTTCAATTAATACCGATAAATGAAGTTCTCATCTACCTGCAACTATATAATTTTCTCATGAATCAAAATCTATTTTTAATCATACATTTGTTTCTAGTTCTTTTTCTAATCTATCTCTAATTTGTCTTGAAGTTACTAGTTTACCTTCTCTTCATGTAAAAGGAGAATTATTAACCAAAAATTCCATTTTCAGAGTTGGTTCATCTATTGTTATGGCTGGCATTGCTTCAGCTCATTCAATTGTAGAGATAGTTTCTCATACAAATATATCAGGAATACCTGCAATTGTAACTATATCTCAAGCAAAAGCTTCTTTAGATTTTACCTTTTTTAGTCAATCATTTGTTAATATTTCAGTTATTTTTCACTTTCTTTCTACTCAATCATTTGATCTAATAAATACATTTTGTCCTACCTTTACAGTTCATTCGTATACTCTTCCTATTCATAGTCTTCATAAAAAAGTATCAAATCCTAAATTAGCAATTTGCATTTTGAATGGAGCAGATGAATCATTAGCAGCATGCTCTACTTTTTCCATTATAAAATCTAGCAATGGAGTTATATCTTTTTTTTCTGGATTTTCATCAGTCCAAGCTAAACCATCTCTAGCTATAGAGTAAATAGGTTCATTTAGATGATTTAATTGATCATCAGAAGCTCATAATTGTACAAACAAATCAAATAATTGATCAACAACCCAATCAGCTCTAGCCGAAGGTTTATCCATTTTATTTATAACAATAATAGGATGTAATCACAGTTCTAGAGATTTTTTTAAAACAAACTTTGTTTGAGGCATAGGTCACTCGTATGCATCAACTACTAAACATACACTATCTACTGTTCTTAATACTCTTTCTACTTCTGAACCAAAGTCAGCATGTCAAGGAGTATCAACAATATTAATTTTGTTACCTTTATATGTAATACCTGTATTTTTTGAATAAATAGTGATACCTCTTTCTTGTTCTTGAGCGTTAGAATCCATTGCTCTTTCTTCTAAACCAACTCTTTCATCAAAGTTATCATCTGCTTTTAAAAGTTCATCAACTAATGTAGTTTTTCAGTGATCTACATGGGCAATAATCGCGATATTTCTATATGACATACTTGTCTATAAATTAATAATTAAAATTCACACGGGATTATATAAATAAAAAAGTAAAAGTAAAGTTTTAATTCTATCAAACTTGACTTATGCAATATATTATACAAAACAATATTTGTCGATATATTATAATCAATTGAAGATTGCTATCTATGTTCTAGTAAAAATAGGGTAGTTATTAGAAATAAAATTTGCTATTTATTAATTATTTTATATAATCTTGTTCATAAATTAAAATTAATAAATAACTTTAAGGCAAATGGCAAAATGAAAAAGAACTTATGTTGCTTATTATAGCACTACTACATGAAATATGGTTCACATGACAAACATTCAAAAGAAAAATTTTGAGTCTTGAGTAAAAGGACCTTCTTTGAGAAAATATAATAAAGTTACTAAAACTCATGAAAGTACAAAAGACGGTACTTTAAAGATGAAAGAAATTAAAAAAGGATAATAATTATTTCAAATAAAAAATATAGATTTTTCAAAAATCTATATTTTTTATTTTATAATATCGTACCTTAGATTATCAACATCACCAGCTCATAATAATAATATTATAGAGCTATTAGGATTTTGATAATCATATTTTTTTATTATCTCTAAAGTATTTTGAAGTCACTCTCAATCTAATTTATCGGGATGATTAATTAAATTAACAAGTATCTTTGAATTAATTTTTTCTTTATCCTGTTTAGAATCTCTTGATTCATAAATATTTGGTATAACTAACTTATCAGTATTAGAAAAACATTTCTTAAATCAAGATAATAATTCTAGAGTTCTATTGTATTGATGAGGCTGGAAAATAGTAAGAATTTTCTTATTAGTATATTTTTTCTTTAATGCTTCAAGAGTCAATTTTATTTCTGTTGGATGATGACCATAATCACTCATTAGTATGTTTCAATGCTCAGTTTCTCATATAATTTCCATTCTTCTCCATACTCAAGAATAATTCTCAAGTATTTTTATGGATTTTTCTTTTTTTATTCAAGCCATATATCATACTATATAAGCTATATGAGCATCATATAAAATATGTCTTCAAGGTATTTGCATATTTATTTTTGGGAAAAAAATCTTTTCTTTTTCATATATTTTTCCAAGAGTTTCATTACTTTTTGCAGAATTTACAACAAAATATTCATCATAAACTTCAATATAAATTAAATCAGGTCTAATTCATATTAATTTTTTACAATTTTTATCATTTCAGTTAAGTATAGCAAATCATCAAAATACTATATTTCAAAGAAAATCTTTAAAAGCACTTAAATAATCATCCAAATCTTTGTAATAATCAAGATGGTCAATTTCAATATTAGTTATTATTCATACAGTAGGCTTGTATTTTAAAAAGCTTCTTTTGTATTCGCAAGCTTCAATTACAAAATATTCACTATTACTAAAAAAAGCATTTTTATTATCAAATTCTTTTAAAATGGTTCAAACTATGGTATTAACTCAAGCTTTTGAATCTTTTAATATAAGACTAGATAGTGAAGTAGTTGTGGATTTTCAGTGTGTTCAAGTAATAGCAATTAGTTTTTTATTATTTACAATTTCTGCTAATGCCTCAGGATAAGTAAAAACCTTTAATCATAGCTCTAAAGCTTTTTTTAGTTCTATATTATTTTTGTCTATCGCCTCAGTATATATTACTTCATCAATTTTTAGATTTTCTATCTTTTTCACATCAGTTCAAATTGTTATATCAATTCATTGTTTTCTTAAGTCTTCAATTAACATACTATCCGTGCTATCACTTCAATATACTTTATTTCAGATATGAATATGATATCTTGCTATAGCCGATATTCATATTCATCCTATTCAAATTATATAAATATTTTTTTTCATTCTTTTATATTTTTTCATTTAAAGTATCTTCAGCTTTTGGGAAGATTTCTTTTTCTAATAAATTAATTTCATTTTTTGTAAATTTACTGAGAACCCAATCAGAAACTTCAAAATTATCATTAAATCAAACTCATATTTTTATTCTTGAAAAATCTTTTCATACATGAAGAATTATATTTTTTATTCAATTATGTCATCCTGCACTTCAACTATCTCTAAATCTAATTTTTCAAAAATCCATACTCATATCATCATATATTACTATCCAATCTTGAGGGGGGATTTTGTAAAAATCTAATATTTTTTTGACAGATTCTCAGCTTAAATTCATAAATGTCTGAGGTTTTAAAAGAATAGTTTTTTCTCATAAATAAGTTCATAAACTTATTTCTGCCTTAAATTTAGATTCATTTCTAAATTTTTCAAAACTATTTTTTTCTGCAAAATAATCTAGAAACATAAATCAAATATTATGCCTAGTTTCATTATACTTTATTCAAGGATTTCAAAGTCAAATAATTAGTTTCAATTTTTTTTATTTATTAATTAATAACCACTTTTATTCTACTGGTTTTAATTAGAAAAACAAGAGTTATTCCCAAATTTTTAGGAATACTCAGATATAATGAACAACTACATAAAGAAAAAACATATATCAAGCTATTCATACAAAAAGTGTAACTAAAATAGTATTGATAATTCTCTTTTTTTCTCTTTTTGCCTTATCCAAAGTACATATTCATTTTGATCTAAAATAAAAAATAAGGGATATTCAAAGCAAGAATAATCAAAATAATCTAAATAACCATTTATACTCTCAGTATAAAGTATCCGTTAATGATGTTGCAAAACTAATACTTCAAAATCAAAATAAAAGTATAATTATTGGAGACAAGCAACACATAGATGCAAATAGAACGGGTAATCATGTTAGTTTTAATATTTCTTTTATTTTTAGCATATTTTTTGATTTAGTTATTGTTACAATAGTAATTTATCTTAATTTTTAAGTAATATTTAATAAGTAATAAAATAAATTATAAAATATAATACTAAAATTTTAAATAAATTGAAATAAATTTTTTGAAAGTCTTCTATCTAACATCAAAAAAACAAAATAATTTGACTTTAATTAAAATTATTATACATTTAATAACAATTATATAATAATAAATTATGGTTAGTGTTTAAATTTGTTTTAAATTTTAATGTTTTTTATGAAAAGGGATAAAGAAATCATTTTTTTATCCCTTTTTTTTGAATTTTTTATTTTTGTATAATGATTTATTAATAACAATATTTTTATGAAAAAATTTTTTTCTTTAGTGTTACTTGCTTTATTTATATTTTTAAATTCACAAGTTTGAGTTATTTATGCAAATAATAAAAATATATTAGAATGAGAAAAACAAAAAAATATCCAAGCTCTAGACAAAGTAGAGTGAGTCATTTGAAATGCAATATGAAAAATAGAAAAGAAAGTAAAAGATCAAACAATTAAAAATCAATTAGAAAAAAAAGAAAAGGAAATTGAAGAATATATAGAAGAAACTCAAAAGAAGATTTTGAAAGAGAAAAATAAATCAGATATGAAAGACTTGGTTTCAGAAGCTAAGAAAACA
>PDTW01000042.1 GCA_002749055.1 Candidatus Altimarinota bacterium
TATTATTTTACCTGTAAAATAAGGCTCGAAAGTTGAGAGATAAGAACCAACAAGTGCAAAAATTGACAATAAAATCAATATGAGGAAAAACGGTCTTATTAATGAAGCACCCCAAGAAAGGCGTGCTTTTGTATTTTGTTCTTTCAAATTTTTTATTTCCTAATGCTTATTAATCTTATATTAATTATATTTATATAAAGCAAAAAACACAAAGGCTATTACTAAAAATAAAATTAAATTCATAGTAATTAGCATAGTTCTCATTTTATTTAAACGATTCTTATTTTCAATAATAGTTACAACTTCTATCGAAATAATCATAAAAAAAACATATGCAGTCATGATTATCCCTTGTGTTTTTTCCGTGAAATTAATAAAATCTAACAAGATAGTAATTACCATTGCAATAACGCCCAAGCAATAACAACATAAACCTAAGTTATTTGCAACTTTAGCAATATCATATGACTTTTTTTCCTCCTCAGTCATAGATCTATAAAAAGTTATTAAATCATATAATTTAAATTCTCTAATAAGAATACCTGAAATAATTAATGAAATTCCAATAAGAATAAAAACAACAAACATATAAATCCTTCTAATTTAATTTTTATTATTCTTATTTTTTACAAGAATAATAGGCATTATCATCAAAATTATACTATAGGCTATAATTATAAATGTATTTGTATGATTTGAAAAATTTCCAAAATATAAAACAAACCCAAATAAAGCACTCAATACAGCCATAAAATAAAGCATAAGCCCTAAATTATTCGCAAGAGATGTTACATCGTAGTTCTTTTTTTCCTCTTTCGGCATTGTATTGTAGCCTGCAATTAAGTCATACATTTTAAATTTTTTAATCAACAAAGCTAAAATAACAGCAAAAACTGCAATTCCACAAAAAATAAGTAAATACATAAGACTCCTTCAAAAATATATTAATATATGAAACTATAATAAATTACACTTTCAGTATAATTTATTTCATTTTTTAATTCAACTTCTTTAATAAAATCTAAAGATTTAAGCATATCAATAATACTATCATTTGTGTTATCATTTTTAATAATAGCTCTAATTTTACTAATAGTTTGTAAAGCTCTGTCGTTGTGTGTATCTTTTATAAATGAAAGTAAAAAAGAACATTTACTTAAATCTTTGCTATTTGAAATAAATGTCAAATTTGAAGCTCTAAAAATTTGCGATGGACTATTCATAACACCAATTACACATTCAATATTATCATCAGCATTTAATAAAATATAAAAATCCTCCATCCTATAAAAAATTTTTGCTCTTAAGGTTATATCTTTATAGTCGGTATCTAAATAACTAACAAATTTGTAAAAATAATTATAATCCACATTATTAAGATATTTAAATAATATATGGTAATCCCGTTCTCTAGCCAAACGAATTTTATAACCAGAATCATATAATACATCATTATTTATAATATAAGGATCATTTTCATCTTCCCATTCTATAAGACCTAAGCGTGTAAACCTAGATAGAACATCAGCCATATCTGCTTTAATCTGATTATACTCAACATTTTCATAATACTCACATAAAACATTTATAATATCCTCAAGAGTGTTATTACCATTACATAAAGAAAATATTTTCCAAGCTGTTGCATTAACTATTATTTCATGTAATTCAGGAAACTCTTTTAATGAGATAAGAAAATATCCATCCTTTTCTTCCCTAGTAAATGAAAGTTTTTCATTATTAAATATAGGTTTAAAATCATTCATATTTTTCCTCTTATTTATTTATAATATCACAATCAATATCGTCTTCTTCCCATAATATAGGATAGCCAGAAATATCTCTACCTATGTCTTCAACAATATTTATATTTCTAGCATATTTTTGAAGTTCCGAATTTTGCCAAATAAATGGTAAGCCTTTATCCCAATATTCTTTAAAACTATGTCTTTTTATATTTCCAAAACTAATAGGTATATATGGTGTTGCAATGATATTACCATCAGCTTTAATTGTTACATTTGTACATATATTTGATAAATATTTTCTAAATCTAATTATATGATCTACAGGATCTCCCCAACTTAGCTTATTTTTACCATATTCCCTTTGAAATTTGTTTACATAGGAAAATAATTGATCATATTGATAATCTTTAGGTTTTAACTTAAAAGAATTCTGTCTAGCTCTCCCACTTAGCATCAAAGGCTGAACTCTGACACAGTCTACTCCCAAAACCATTAAATACTCAAATAACTTTGGAAACTCATGTATATTAAAAATTGTAGGACTAAAACAAACCATTATTTCTTTTAACTTACTTTTATTACTTATACATAACTTAATAGCATCCAAAGCTCTATCAAAGGCTCCTTTTTTACATCTTAATTTTTCATGTGTTTCCTTTTTAAATCCATCTAAACTAATTTGAATACGCTTAACCCCAGAACTACTTAATTCATCTAATACCTTTTCATCTAAAAAATATCCGGTAGTAACAATCGCTAAATTAGGAATACAGTCCTTAACATTATTAGCTACTTTGACAATTAAATCTTTTCTTAGCAAAGGCTCCCCACCACAAAAGCATATATTAAACAACCTCATAGTCTTAAATTCATCAAATAAATCTTCTACCTGATTATCTGATAATTCATTATCGCAAACAATATTAGCACCACTTTTATTATAACAATGAAGACATCTAAAATTACATTTATTAGTAATGTCAAATTGTATTTGAAGCGGAGCAGACAATAAACTGGCATGAAAACCATTCATAGATTCTTTATTCATAAATTAAAGAACTCCTGTTAAAAAAATCTTTAAGTTTTTATATAAAATTATATTTCTAGGTTAGGACTATTTTTATTAATAGATATAATGAGAAATATACATGATAAAACAACAATCAAAACATAGACGAAAACTATCAAAACTGCTATCTTCTTTGAAAAATTTATAAAATAAAAAAGGCAAGCCATAAGTATATTTAATACACCTAATATATAAAGGAAAATACTTAGTATTTTTGCAACAGGCTCTATATTATATGAAAACTTATCTTTTTTTTGCATAGTATTATAACCGGCAATTAAATTATACATTTTAAACTTACCAAGCATCATACCCGCAATAGTAAAAATGATACCACATAACCCAAAAGTAATAAAACTCCTCATGATTATACCTCTGTATAAATAAAACTAGTTAGAATCATTAACGACAACATGTTTAGTGGCAACAGCTGTCTGTAAAGCCAACAGCGGCACCCCAATTCCATACTGTACCAACATTCCATACCACTCCTACATTTATTCCTACAAGAGCATTAGCTGCGGCAACAAATGCAAACACGACAGATAAACTCTTAGTTTTATCTTCTACTAGACCATCTTCACATAATAAGTTGCTTGTTGGTTTTTCATATTTCATAATATTACTCCTTTTAATAAATACTATAATATACAAACCTACAAGTAAATTATAGCATATTTTTATCATTTGTCAAATAAAAATTGTAAAAAAATATTTTTAGCTCAAATTTATGTGAAAGTCTCACCGCACAAGCGATTGTAGCAACTGTGTGGAAGTTTTTCAAAACTTTCACACAGGATCCATTTTTTGTGCTAATTGCACAAAAAATTAGCCGAACGAAAGTGAGTTGCGAAATGAGCGTTTTTTTG
>PDTW01000043.1 GCA_002749055.1 Candidatus Altimarinota bacterium
TTTAGAATTTGTTTTAAATGTTTATGGGCGTTCCCCCTAGCTTAAGCTAGGGGTCGGCGTATCTCGAGCTACGCTATCGCTCCGACTAAAAATCCCGTCCAAATCGGACAGGATTTTTATTTTGCGCCGAGTGTTGAAACACACGGCACACCTCTCAATGAGCCTAACGGTTGGGGGGGGATTATAGAAATTTATACGACATCCCTAAATTAGGTTTTCTCCTCTTTTTATTTGATTTTACCATATTATCTAACTGAATATCTTCAAGAACTTGAATTAATCTATATTCTTTATTTCTTTTAATCATAAGAAATTCACGAAGAATATATTTATCAATAAAGGGCATCAAAATTAAAATATGAGTACCATATTTTAAAATATTAATAAATATCTGTTTCACATCATTTAAAGTTTCCGCTTGATTAAGCATAATACCAAAAAAAGAACTTAATATCACACCTACCATTATAGCTATAAATTGTATAGTAAAGGGATATTTTTTTTATTGTTTTCATAATGCCTTTTTAGAATATTAATCATAAAATTTATATTATCGTTAGTTAATAAATTCTTATCTAGCTCTTTTTTTACTATATTTTTCATTATTATATCAAGCGACGGTGTAAAAATTTTATGGTTAGTAACAGGCATATTATGTTGACTTTCGATGACTTTAATATTATTTTTTCTTAAAAATGAAAATAATATATATATAAAAAATAATCCCAAAAGAAAACTGAGATACTCAATATATCTATTAAAAATTACCCAACATATAAAAAAAGCAAGTACAAACAAACTTATAACTATAGATATAATTTTTGCGTTTATAGTATACTTAAAATATATTATACGCCACAAACTTAATTTTTTATTCAATTCTAATAAATCATTTATATTCATAAATAGCCTCCACTGATAAAATTGTTATTAAATTAAAGATTCTATCAATATTTCGGTTCTCTTGACTAAAAGTAATAAATCCTCATCATTCATAAATGGTATTATTTTATGTGTTAGTTTATTATATAAATCAAATAAGGCTAAGCCAGCATTAATGTCTTTATCTATAAGCTCTAAAAAACATGAATTTTTATATTTATTTTGTAAGATATAATGAAGTCGAGTCTTACGGGTCGGATTGCCGTTATAATAATATTGGGGTTCTAAATAGATCTTTTTAATTTCTTTATCTGGAGCTAATGTATGTAAAATTTGAGTCAGTAATTCTCGCAATGAAGTAATTGCATGCCTAATTTTGTCAGGATTCTTAGAACATAATGAATATTTTGCTCCATTTAAAGGTATTAACCAATCTTCATTAATTTCTTTTATCTTTGCTTCTGTAGTAAGCGAAAAAATTTTAACTACCTCATTAAGTTCTTTTTTGGGGTCTTCGGGAATTTCAACTTCATAAAAGTTTAAGTTTTTTAAATTTTGAAAATGCACAGAACTAGAAACACTCGATGAGACAAGTAATTCTGAATAACCTTCATAGTTGCTTAAATCTTCATCAATTAATAAAGATAATTCATTAGAAAATAACTTTGTAGTATCCAAAATATTTTGATTTATTGTATCATAACTAGATAAATAATTTGGAATAACAAAATTTGAGCCTTTATATATTTCTGAAATTGATGATGAAATAATGAATATATCATCATATTTAGGTATATTAAGAGATAATAAATCAGATAACTCTTTAATCCTTGTATTAACTGGGAATGCAATTTTCTTATTAAGATCAGTAATAGGCTTCATAAAATCAGCATAAGATTTTACTATACGATTACAAGCTTCTGCATTTTTATTTATTATTTTTTCATAACTTGTTATGTCCGGTAGTAATCTCTTAAATTGTTTTTGAATCCTTCTTTGTTGTTCAAAGAAATTATTTGAATTGAATTTAGATGTAGATACAGTAATCATATTTTTATTTTCTTGATAATCAGACATTTTAAAACCTCCTTTTGGTTAATATTGATTATTAAAAAACACTTCTATTTCTTTTAACTTTATTTGAAATGAAAGTTTTTCTATTTCATTTATATCTATAATATTTTTTGGGTCTGTTGCTTTTTTTTAATTTAGGATAAGAAACCCAATCCAAATTCCAAATAGTGGGTGGGCTTTCTTTTTTCTCAGTAGCTATAATATCAATAAGTTTACATAAAGGGTCATCATAATTAATAGATTTATCAAAGGGTAAAGTAATTCTTTGTAACCATACAAGCATCGAACTAGTATTTGGTATAGTGTTAAATTTCATTTTTATTTTTTCAATTATACTTCTTTTTTCTTCATTTGAAGGAATATATGCTAACATTAAACTAAGCATTGCGGTGCATATAGAATATAACCTAGGGTTTCTATATGCCATATCTGTTGTTATGGCTATTAATGTTTCCGGAGAACACGGTAATTTTTTAGTTTTTATCAATTGTTTATAATAATTTTCTAAAGGTTTTATTACACTACCAGAATGCGGATGCTCAATAGTATGATTATATATAAGTAATAATTGTTTTTGTAAATTTTTTATTTTTTGTTTTTTTACAATCCATGCCAGTTTATCTTTTTTTATAGATGATAAAATAATATTATTATGTTTTTTAGTTTTTTGAGAATTTATTTTCATTCCAAATTCAGCAACAGTCTCTGTGAGATATTTTAAAATTCTTTCCCCTAACTGTGGATTATTTACAAATATTTTATAGTCATCTACATATCTTAATATATAATAATCATCTTTTATATTATTCTCACTTAATTTTTTTGACAATACTTCATCAATAGCTCCTAAAACAATCTCTGCAACTAAATCCATTAACACTGAACCTTGAGGGATACCATTTGTTTGACCATATTGCATTGATTGAATTTTATTATCAATAATATTTCCTAACAAATCTTTATCATTTCTCTTTTCTTTTGCAGTCTTCTTTGAATGTAAAGCCCATGCAATAGAATGGGTATATATAGAACCATAACAATTTGAAATATCTGTTTCAAACAAATAATTAAAATCTAATGATAATTCTAATGACTTTTGTTCATTTTTCTCCCACCAACTTAATAACTGTTTAGCTTTATCTTTTTCAAAAGTAGAAGAAAAAACAGGAATACTTGTACACTTAATATTAGATAACAAAGAAAACTCTGTAAATCTACTTACAATAGTATTCCAATTTTCTTCATTAGTTATTATTTGGACTAAATCAATATAAATTATAGGATTAATTAACTCAAAAGGTCTCCATTCATACTTTCCATCTTTATTAGTTGAAATGACATAATTTAAATTTTCATAATTTTGCGGAGTATTTACAAGAGTTTTATAATCCTTATTTAATAAAATAGCATCTATTTTAGATAACATTTTACTAAAATTAATATAAGTTGGTAACTGTTCTTTGTAATAACTTTCAGATTTTAAAAAGAATATCTTAGCTTCTTTTGCCGGTAAAGATAATATACTATTTATAACATCCATTACAAATTACCCCCCCCCTTACTTAACGCTCACCTGTCCATTCATCAACATAGGCAACAACCAATCCCGCAACTCAATTAACTGTTGGTTTTCTTGTATATTAGATTTTATTTTTTTAAAAACAAAATCAACTCTATCAGCATATTTTAATTTTAAATCCTCTAATGGATTTAAAA
>PDTW01000014.1 GCA_002749055.1 Candidatus Altimarinota bacterium
TTTTATTTTTCTTCTACCACAATTCTTTGGAGAAAATGGAATTTGGTTAACAGCATTTTTTAGTGAAATAGTAACATTATTTTTTTCTTTATTTTTATTCATGAAATGGAAAGAAAATTTTACAAAGAGGAATTTTCTTTTTCAATAAAAAAATGCTCCCTTTAAAAAGAGCATTTTTACTATGTAAAGGTTAATGTAAAAAACTTATTTTTTTGAAACACCTTTTCATCTACTTTTTATTATAATCCTCTATTGTTTTAATTGTTATTGATGCTGTTTCAGAGCCTAAATTTTTAACAAGTTTTTTATCACCTATAATATAAAATTCATTTTTTGCTCTTGTTGCCGCAACATTTACCAAATTAGGTTCATTAAACGCCCAACTAAGGGAAGCAGTTTCATTTTTATCACAACCTAACATAAAGTAAACAATATCGGCTTCTCTTCCTTGGAATGTATGGACAGTTCCTATATTCTTTTTAATAAAATTTTTATCAAAATTCCCTTTTCCTTCAAGATATTTTTTAGTCTCTTTTATTACATTTTTAAATGGACTTATTATATAAATTTTATTCAAATTCTCTTTATTTTTTTCTAACTCTTTGTAAAGCAACTGAGCTTGTTTTTCTACAAACTTAGAATTGGATTTTCCTTGTACATCTATAAAGTTAGCTTTGCCCTCCGGTTTAGGTACTCCTTGAACCATTAAATCATTATATGCTATTCTATTTGAAATGGTAAACATAGGATATTTAGATCTTCTATGAACCCATAAAGGTATTCCTACCCACTTTTCATTTTCCTGATCTTTATTGTAATAGAACCCATATTTACTAGTATCATCTACTATACTCTGAACTGAAGCTTTTTTGGATAAAAATTTTGAAATTTTATCACTTTTTAAACCATTTCTTTCTCCAATTAAAGTCAAAGTTTTATTATCAACAGTTAATACAGGAGTTATTTGTAAAGGATCACCAACTACCATCACTTTTTTACTTCTAAAAATTCCTCCTATTGCAGCTTGTGGAAGTGCTTGTCCTCCCTCATCTATAAATAGATTGGGAATAGAATTTTCGTTTAAATTACTGAACATTCTAGAAAAACTAGCAAAAGTTGTACTTATAACTGGTATTGTAAAATTAATCCATCTCCAAGCATATTCAATAAGTTCTTTTTTATTTTCATACTTTTTTTGGTTGTCCCATATTATTTTACTTTTATATAAAGAATAAGAAGAATTATCTTTTAAAAATTGTTTTTTTACAGCCATTGCTTTAATAAATAATTTAGTTTGAAGTTTTCTAATTTCAGTATTAAACCAGGGATTAAATATTTGAAGTTTATTATTATCTTTTTCAACTTCAAATTTTTCTTTTATTCCAACTAAATTATCAGTAAGTTTTTTGAAAATTATAGAATAATTTTTATCTTCATTATTATTTTCAGTTTTATATTTTTCTATCTCTTCTTTAAGTTTAGAAATTTTAATATTATATTTATTTCTTTTATTTTCTAATTCAATAATTTTACTAGAAATCTGAGATTTATTTCTAATAAAATTATTTATATTATTTCTGATATTCATAATTTCTTTATCAAGTGGGATAATTTGTTCTATATAATTTTTATAAGAATTTGTATTCAGAAATTTATGTATTGCATAGAGAGAAGGTTTTGTATTAATAGAAATATCTTTCTTATTATCTTCTTTATTTTTTAATATTTCTCTCTCATTTTTAATATTAATCTCTTCTTTTTTATTATCTTTGTCAAGTTGGATTATATCATTTTCTAAAAAAACTTTATCAGAAATAAGATTAACACATTCATAATATTTTTCAATATTTTCTCTCAAATTTTTAAGTTTATCATATTCTTCTAGAAATTTATCATAAACATCTGATAAAGTTTTTTTTGTGTTGTCTTCTAATCCTTTTAATTCTTTCCTAACTTTCTCTATTTTTGTTAATATATTAGAGATATTTCTTTTTTTCCCACCTTCTAATGAAAATAAACCCCATTTTTCTGCAGTTAAATTTTCTTCTTTTATATTTTCAGGTTCTTCTTCAGCATCAATTTCATTTATTTCTTTAGAATCTCGTTTTTCATTCATTATATCTGCAAAATAGTTCATTTTTTTTATTTCTTCTAAAAATTCTTTATCAACATCTTTTAATAATGGTAATTCATTTACTATATTTTGAACAGCTCCATTATTAGAACTTGCTACAACTATATTATAGTCTGAAATATCCGTGGGAAGTATTTTAATATAATCAAATTTTCCATCACCATATTTAAAATCTATAAGTCTTTTATCCTCAAGTTTACATATTTCATAAGCCTGACTTACTATAAAATCAGCAAAAATATCTTTTAAAAGAGTAGTTTTTCCAGTTCCCGGTGGTCCATTAACACTTCTAATAGTGTAGCTTTTATCCCCATTCACAGAAAGATTTACAGCGATTTGTTGCATTAAAGAAAGCCCATGTTTTGGATTACTTAAAAATCTTCCTAGAGGATAATTTTTAGGTTCTAGAATGGAATTAAATTCTTCTAAACTTTCCTTGATATCTAAATTAATTTTTTCATTTTTATCTAGTCCATCAAAATATCTATCCAAATTATGTGTACTTATAGTTTTAGCTTTATTTAGATCTTCTATAAAAAATGAATGCAAATTAGTGATGTCAGCTTCAATATTATTTACTTTTTTTATTTTTGAATCAGGATAGTTATTTATTAATTCTTTAACGCCTTCTTCTGTTTCACAATCCTCAAATAATGAAGAAATTTCATTTTTTAATTCTTCACTTCTTTCTTTAAATTTTTTGTTAAAATCTTTATCTTCTATATTACTATTTTCTAAAAGATATGAAGACATAGTATAAAAAAATCCATCATCAATAAACTTACAATCACTATCAAAACATACAGCAACCATATATTTATTTTTAATTATTTTTTCTTCTTCTTCAATTTTTAATACTTTATCTATTTCACTTGATTTATATATTCCCAAATATAATACTAAACCTCTAGTATCTTTTTCATAAGGAGTTCCATCATCCTTTTTAGATTCTTCCGACAGTTTTTTCTTTATTTTTTTAAAATTTTCTAAAGTGAGATTTTCTATTCCTTTGGGTAAATCTCCCTCCATAAGCATTTCAGTTAATATCCATGAATCTAAAATTTCTTTCTTACCCATTTCTTTCACCTCATTTTTACAATTTAAAAAAGGGGTTGCCTGCACTCATTTTATTTGCTGACACCCCCTTGTTTTTATTAATTAGATAAAACAGGTTTCCTAGGAGTATAATTTCCTAATTTATTGAAAACACCTCTTATAAGTCTTGTAGGATAATATTCAGAGTCTTTTTCTTCCTTAAAATCATCTTTTTGATAAATATTTTCTAGTTCCTGCATATAGGCAGCTTTTTGTGTAGCAGTAGCCTCCTTAATAGGATATTTTTTCAAATCAGGATATTCACTATCAAGTATAACATTCCAATCATCAACCATATCCTTATTTAAAGAAAGAATAAGATCAACATCACCTTCAAAAGTTATTTTCTTTATCACATCTCCAACTTCTAATTTTCTAAGTCTATTAAAATCTCCTTCTGATTTTATTTCTCCAAAG
>PDTW01000004.1 GCA_002749055.1 Candidatus Altimarinota bacterium
TAACAATGGTAGTAATGATGATAGTTATGATGGTATAGCTGATACTTTAAATGTTAATCCTGATATAAGTTCTGAATTAGAGGGCTTTAAAACTGATATTGAAAATTCAATTTCAAATTCATTTACAAATTATTCTGATGTTTTTGGTTTTGCTGGATATGGTTATCCACCTTCACCTATTTCATTTAATTTATTAGGTAAAACTTATACAGTTTTTAATATTAACTGGATTTCTCAATATGTTGACACGATAAGAAATATATTTTTAGTTGTTGCTTATTTATTTGGCTTATTTCTAGTTTTTAGGGGGAATTAAAAAATGCCTGCAATTTTTACTGCAATTTTAACTGCTTTAAGTTTTTTAACTAAAAATCCTTTTATACAAAAAATGGTGATTTTTAGTTTCTTTTTCGCTGTGGTCTCTTATGTTGTTGATTTTTTTATAGGTAAAGCTTCATCTAGTTTAATAAATGCTTCACAAATTTTAATATTAGCTTCATATTTAGGTTTTTTAAATGCTTTAAAAGTAGTTTTTAATTTTTTAATAGCTGGTTTTATTGCTAAACAGATATTAGCTTTCATTAGGTCTTAAAATGGTTACTTTTATAACTGGCTTTCCTGGAAGTGGTAAATCATATTTTGAAATTGATAAAATATATAATATCATGTCAAAAAATCATACTTTATCAAAAACTATTGAAGTTATTTATACTAATATCAATGGTTTAAAATATGATAAATTTCCACAAAATGGAATACAGTTAAAAAAGTTAAATATTGATGATTTTTATAGATATTTAACTGAATCATTTGCTTTATATGAAAAATATAAAAATGATGATGATGTTGATAGTCATTTAGTTGAACATTCTAAAAAGAATAATTATTATAATAGTTTAATTGCTTTTGATGAATGTCATGACTTTTTATCTAATCAAGATAGAATAAAAGTTTATTGGCTTACTTATCATAGACATTTATATCAAGAGGTTGACTTATTAACACAAAATAAAAGTTTAATCAATTCAAAATATAGGGCTATTCCTGAAATATTTATTGAAGCACAACCACGCAGTAAAAAATTATTGTCAAATACTTTATCATATAAACATTATGCTTCTTTTGCTATGCGTAAAAGTGATTTGTTTACTAAATCATCTATTAAAACAAAAAAAGAAATTTTTGCATTATATGGAAGTGGTAACACTTCTAAACAAAAATCAATTTTATTAAAATTTATACTTATTATTGTGGTAGGTCTTTTAATTACTACTCTTTTATTTTATTTACTTCTTGATAGTTTTAATTTTTTTGGTAGTTCTAAAAAAGATAAAGATAAATCTTTAAAAAATGATGTAAAGATTACGAATACTGTTAATAATACAACTATACCAGTATCTAATAATATTAATTCTAAATTGCCATCTAGTAAACACTCTACTTTTAATAATCATGATTTTAACGGGTTTGAGAATTATGTTTTTAAAGTTGTTTTTGATAGTAAAGAGGGATATTATATTTTTAATAATTATTATTCTGTTATACATTTTAGAAAATTTTTAAAAGCTACAAATTCAAAGGTATTAAGTAAGTATTCTGTTATATCAACTGATACATATAAGTTGAATAATTTATATGTATATACTAATGATAATGCACTTAAAAAGTTTTTTGTTCTACCTAAAGAAGATACAAATACTAATCAAAATAAATCCATTGAAGATATAAAAATTAATTTTTAAAAGGTACGGTTATGAAATATATATTTTTATTCTTATTTATTTTAAGTTCTTGCTTTAGTGAGGAGTTGTTAAATATAAAACTTACTGATTATATTAAAATTGTTTCAAAACAAAAAAATATTAATTTTATAATTGATAATAGTATTGATAAATCTTATAGTTTGATTTTGCCTAAAACTCTATCAAAAAATGTATATTTTGATATTTTAGAAACTATATTAAATAATGAAAATATGATATTAAAATTTCGTAAGAATCATTATTATATCACTAAAAAAAGGGTTAAAAATTCTTCTAAAAATAGGGTTTTTAGTTATAAGTTTAATTATATATCTGAAAATGATGTTAATGATTTAATGTCAATATATAATTATAAATATAAGTATATAAAATCTTTAAAAACTTTATTTGTTGATTGTGATAAATATAATTTTAATTCGCTTATTAAGATTTTTAAAGAAATTGATTCTATGCCACATCAAAAAAAATTAAAAGTAACAATTTTAGATACTAATATTTCAAAACTTAAGGATTATGGAGTAGAAAATAAAATAAATATTAAATCTGATGTTAATACTTCATTATTTTTTAATTTTTTAGCTTTCCCGTTTTCAACTTCAAATATAGTTCCAAATTTAAATAAAACTAATTTTACTACTTATATAAAACTTATGAATAGTAAAAATATAACAGAAATTGTATCAAGTCCAATAGTAAGTATATTTAACAGAAAAAAGACTATTTTTGAGGTTGTAAAAAATATACCATACAAAACTGGTAAAACTGTTACAGATGATAGAGTTACTAAAACTACTACATCAATATCTTATAAAGATGTTGGTTTAAAATTAGAGGTTTTACCAATTATTGATAATAATCATGCTTTTTTAGATTTAACTTTATCTATTGAGAATATATTAGATAAGTCTGATACACCAGTAACATCTAAAAGATATATAAAAGAGTATGTATCTTTAAATGATGGTGAAATGTTTGTGTTAAATGGAATAAATCAAACAGAATCTTATAATGATGATTTTAAAACACCTTTTTTAAGTGATATACCTTATGTAGGTTGGTTATTTAAAAATGAGTATGAAAATATTAAAACATCAAATTTAACGATATTGTTGGAGCTGGAGTAAGCTTTTATAAATGCGACGGAGGTCGCATTTATAAAAGTTTCTTGATTACTTTTAAAAAAGTTACGACACTAATTATAAAAGGGGTTATTTTGTACGGTATAACTACTAATGATATAAAAATTATTGATGAAAAGTTGGAGTATCAAAAAAAATATTTAATGAATAGGTATTTTACTTTTGAGGGCGAAACAAAAACAGTTTTAGACTTTACATATTCGGCTAATTTAAATCCAACTAAGTATTTCGCAGAAATGAATAATAGAATAAATTCTATTTTTCAATATGCTAAGGATTTAAATTTAAAACCAGTTTTTATGACTTTGACAGCTCCGTCAAAGTATCATCAAACAGATAGAAATAAAAATTTATTAATATCACCAAATGAGACTGCTAAGGCTTTAACACAGATTTTTAATAAATTTACATCACTTCAAATTTTTAGAAGATTAAAAAAAGAATTGGGGCATGGTTTAATTTATTTTAGAGTTTATGA
>PDTW01000025.1 GCA_002749055.1 Candidatus Altimarinota bacterium
AGTATATATCTTAACTTTATCAAGAACTTTTCATTTAGTTTCAAAAAATACAATAGGATCTATAGTATTTTTTTGTAATTCATTAAAACATACTCATTTTTCAGTAATATCATAATAGCTGTAAGGACATTCCTTTCTTCAATAATAATAAGGGTGGAATTTAGTATCTAAATCTATTTGGAAATGTAAGTGATTTCAAGTAGAATTACCTGTACTTCAAACCTCTCAAATTTTTTCGCCAGCTTTTACCCATTGTCATTTTTTTACGAGAATTTTTGATAAATGACCATAATTAGAACTTACAAACTTTCCTCTTATTTTATGGTTTATAGAAATTGTATTTCAAAGTCAAAGCATACTTTTAGCAATTTTGACCTCTCAATCAGCAATAGCATAAACAGGAGTTCACTTTGATGTTGCTATATCAACTCATATATGTCATCAATGTCACACATCCCATCAATATTTATAACTAGATCACCATAATACAGTATATAATCTGGTATAATCATTATATCAACCATTTTTGTTTATATATTTACTATAATCCTTACTTTTTAAAACAAGAACTTTCATCTTACAATTTGAAGATAATTTTTGGAAATCATCAAATCTACAATTAAGTTTAGAAATCTCATCTAAAGGAAAAACTATACTATCATTTCAAGCATATGTGGTCCCCCCTAACGGCACAACATTTGTAATTAAGAATACTCACAAAAATATTTCTATTAAAAATATTTTTAAATTCTTGGTAATTTTCATAATTATTTTTTAAAAAATAATTTCATTAATATTAATTAATACATATAATAAATATAATTATATACATATTTGACATCTAGATAATTAATTTTATAATTAATAATCTTAACTATATTATTCCATAAATATTAACACTTGTCAAATAAAATAAGTTTTTTATAAAAAAATAATATTATTTATGACCATATTTGATTTAAATATATTCTGAATTCATATAGCTCCAAGTTATTATTGACTTATGTACGCCATTTGATTTATTTCATGATATTTGATAATAAAAAAATCAAGACTCCAAGATTATTTTAAAAATGACAAAGAAAATAAACGGATTGATAGTTTGTTATTCTATATATTTTTAGGAGTAATTATATGATGAAGGTTTTGATATATATTATTTTATGATATTTGATATTATATAGAAAATATTAGTGAAATATTAAAAATATGGAAATGATGAATGAGTTTCCATTGATGAGTTATATGAGTAATAATAGCAATGATTACATACTCCAGAAGAAAGAAAATAAGCTTTTTTGAAATAGCAGATGAGGTAACAAGAATATTGCCAATATGAATATGAGCATGAAGATTTTGAAATTATTTAAATAAAGAACTATTATGAAAAGAATATAGTTGATTTTTATCTGTGGAAAAAGATTGAATATCATATTTCCCTTCTCCACTAGTAGAACTAATTTTAGAATGAATAATTTTATATATAATATTAAATTATTTTTACAAAAAAAAGCATAAAAAATGACAAATTGCCAGTCTATTTTTAATTTTTTACGCAATATTTAGAATAATTGTGGAAATATTTTTTAGAACACCTGACCCACAGATATGATATTTATTTTGATTTATGACAATGTGAATTATTTTAAGCTTACCAATGTTAATTATATGAATATTTTTTTATTATTATCTCTGAAAAACAAAATAAAAATGGGTTAATTTCTTAACCCATTTTTATTTTGTAAAAAAAGAATATCCTTTTTTTAAATTTAATTCTTCTAACTCTTTAACTAAATTGTCATAATCTTTAAATACTTTATTTAATATTCAATTAACAACTTTCTTAGTTGTCTCAGTTCAAAACAATTTAGATAACTCTATAGCCTCATTTATTGAAACTTTCGGAGGGATTTCTTCTTTTAAATAAAGCATTTCTGTAAGTCATATAAAAACTGGTAATATATATATAATATCAGTGTTTTTTATATCAAACTTAGGTGCATATTTATGAAATATATAAATTAAATACTCTTCTTTTTTTTCTATCAAAGACTCCATTTGAGACAAATAATCTTCGTCTATTCAAAAAACAAAAACATTTTTATAAAAACTATCTAAAAATGTTTCCTCATTATAATTATTAAAACTCTTAGCATAAAGCTTTTGAAAAAGAAAATGTCTTGTCCTCTTACGATTATTTTGCTTCACCTTAATTTTTTAGTTAAAGAACAAACAGATAAACATTTCTCTTAGTCAAAAAAGAAATGTCTATCTTTAATTATTTAAGGAAAATCTGAAAAACTTCTTCGTAAGAATAAAAATTTAGATTTTTTAGATAATTTTTATTGCAAAATTTTTTACTTATGCCTTTGCATAGGGAAAAAATTTTAAGAGAAAATTAGCAAAAAAGATTATTTTTTTCTAGATGTGAGCTTTTCAGATTTTTCTTAATATTACTATACTCTAGTAACTTTTTTTGATTTAGTTTTAATTTTCAACAATTGATTTCATTTATAAGTTCAATCTTCAGCAATATGATGAGACAAACCATTAGCATCTTTATTTAATGCAACTCTATTTTCTAATTTAATAGCACTTAATTTTATCCAATTACTAGTTCTAGTTCTAGTTCTTGATTTAGAATGTTTTTTCTTAGGACCAAAAGCCATAATATAATACTTAATTAATAATAATATTTTAAGAAACTTATTCTTAATTCTGCTGAATTTTATATTTTTTTGTACAAAAAGCAAATTTAATTACTAAAAATCTTGAAAAAACAAAAAAAAAATATATTCTTCATTAGAAAATAAATTATAAACAAACAAAAAATATGAAGAAAATAATTATAATAGAAGATGATTTATGAATAGTAAACTCCTTGAAATTATATTTAGAAAATTCAAATTTTTCAGTTGAAACTCACAACTCCTGAAGAAATGCAGTAGAGATAATAAAAAAAATATCACCTGATTTAATAATTCTAGATATAAATCTACCAGAATTAAGTTGAATTGAGATTTGTAAAAAAATAAGAACTTTTTCTCAAATACCTATTATTATGCTTACAGCAAGAACTTCAGAAATGGATAAAATTATTTGATTAGAAATATGAGCTGATGATTATATTCCGAAACCTTTTTCTCCAAGAGAATTATTAGCAAGAATTAACTCTACATTAAGAAGAATATGAGAAATTGATAAAAAAAATAATTCTGATATTATAAAATTTAGAAACATAGAAATAGACACTAAAGAAATTACTATAAAAATAAACAACAAAAAAATCCCTATAACCAAAAATGAATTTGATATTTTTAAGAAATTAGTTGAAGAAAACTGAAAACTTGTTACAAGAGAAACTATAATGACAGAAGTTATTTGATATGAAAAATATATATTTGATAGAACAATAGATACCCACATAAAAAATCTAAGAAAGAAATTATGAGATAAAGATATAATTATAACAGTAAGATGAGAAGGTTATAGATTAAATAAATAAAAATGACATTAGCAAAAAAATTCATAACAATATTAATAAGTAGCATTATATTTATAACGATAATAAATATAGTATCTTTTTATTTATTTTATAGTTCATATTTAAAACAATATTTAGCTGAAAAGATTGAATCAAGAGAGAATGTTACTATTGATTATATAAACAACATAATTGAAAGACAAACAATAGACGATATAGATGATATATTTTCAAATACAGAAATAGAATTTTTTGAGTTACTTGAAAATAATGAATGATGAATACCCCTTGATAAAGAAAAAAATGTCAATACTGTAGTTGATTATCTTATTAAAAAATGAGTTGCTCCAAAATATATTGAAGAATTAATTCCTAGTGATAATTTCTGAAAAATATTAGAATCATTAAAAGATAAAAATTCCCCTGAATATAGATTTATTAGTAAGTTTACTACATCAATTATTATTATAAATATACTAGCTATATTTATAATTTCTATAACTTTATTAATATTTACAAAAAAAATAATAGGGCCAATAAAAAGAGCTACATATCAAATCAAAAAAATTTCATTATTGAGATCAAAAAAAAGACAAGAAATTGTATACCATAATAAATCAGATGAAATAGGTCTTCTTATAACCTCAATAAACAATCTTAATACAAAACTATCTCAACAAGAATCAATAAGGTCTAGATTATTATCAGATATAAGTCATGAATTAAAAACTCCAATAACATCTATTCAATGTTACCTTGAATGAATAAGCGACTGAGTAATTAAATTAAATGAAAAAAACTTAAAATCTATTACTGAAGAAATGAAAAGATTAACGCTCTTGGTAAATAAAATAATGGAGTATGAAAAATTTGAAAACAAAAAACTAAAACTTGAAATAAGCAATGAAAATATTTCAGAAATAATAAAAGAAATAACTGAAACTCACAAAAAAAGATTAAAAGAAAATAAACAAAGAATTAAAATTACTTGAATTGAAGAAATGTACATGAAAGTAGACAAAAACTTATTCAAGCAGATAATACATAATATAATATGAAATTTCTTAAAATATGCATGAGATGAAACCCTACTAAAAATAAATATAACCAAAAATTATATAAATTTTAGTGATAATTGAAAATGAATAAAACAAAGTGAAGTCCCTTTATTAACGGAGAAATTTTATCAATGAAATATGGAAAACTCAAATATTTACGGAAAAAATAAGTGAATTTGAGTTTGACTAAGTTTAGTTGAAAAAATAATTAATGCCCATAATTGGGAATATGAAATAAAGTCGGATGAAAATAAGTGATTTAACTTTAAAATAAAAATATAAATTTCACAAACTCTTCACAAAAAAAATTGGATTATTTATAAAAAATAAATAGTATGTAGATACTAAACTAGAGACTCCTCTTTAAAGAGAAATTCTAGATATTTCTTTAAAATTAATTTTAAAATAAAGCCTTAAAATATATTTTTTAGGAGTCTCTGGTTTTTTGTTAACAAAAAATAATATGAAAACATTAAAAGTATTTAAAATACTATTATTTATAATAATATTGCACTTGAGTTTATTTAATTTGTCTTTTTGATATACATGAGACAAACTAGATAATTGAGAAAAAGTAAAAACAATAAGATATCTAAAAAACAAATTAAATAAATTAAATAATAAAAATGATGATTTAAAAGCTCAAGTTGAAAAGATGATAAAAGAGACTTGAAATCTAAAAAACTTTTTTAGAGATGATTTAAGTCAAAAAGAATTATCTGATTTAAAAGAAATATTTTCACTTTATAAAATATATTCTAACAGAATAAATAAAAAATTTAACAAAAATATAAAAAAGCTTGTAGAAACTGAAGAAGAAAAGAAAAAATTATTACTTGAAAAATCTCTAGCATATAAAAGGTTAACTAAATATATTAAAATTGAAAAAAAAGAGGAATTTCTAGAATTTATTAAATCTGATTTAGAGATTACTAAAGAGAAAAAAGACTTAGAAGAAAACTTATATAAAAATAACAATGCCCTATCAAGAAAAGTAGCAATAATAAAAGAAAAAATAAAGGAAAACAATCAAATACTAGATGAAAAATTAAGAAAACTTATTACAGAAAAAGTAAATGAAAAAATAGAAAACCTTAAAAATAATCCAAAGTTCAAAACTTTAACAAACAAAGAAAAAAAAGCTGTTTTTAATAAAAGCATATCAAAAATAAATATGAAAATAAAACAAATGAAAAACAATCTAAATGATTTAAATAAAAAAAAGTTAGAATTATATAATATAATAAAAAATAGATTGATAGAATTAAATAATTCCCTAGAATAAAAACTTGAAAATAATAAGAATTATGACAAGAATAAATTTAATAAACCCGGCAGAACTAGTAGATCAACATTTAATAGCAGAATATAGAGAGTTACCAAGAATATTCTGAGCTATAAGAAAAAAATTAAAGAATAATAAAGAAATCAAAGTTTGAAAAGAATATAAAATGTGAATATGACATGTTATATTTTTTTATGATAAACTATGATTTTTAGAAAAAAGGTATTATGAAATCGTTAAAGAATGCAAAAAAAGATGATTTAATATTAAATTTGATTCTATTAATTTATCAGATGTACCTAAGAAATACAAAAAAGATTTTTTCCCAAGCCCAAAAGACATAAGGATCTCAGAATCAAGAATTAAAGAAAAACTAAAATCAAAAAAATGATTCTACAAAATGAGATGAAAAATAATATAATAATATTTTTATAATTCAATCCTTTTTTCTCAATTTATTAGCTCTAATCTCTCTATATTTTCTTTATCTACAGTAGTTTTTTTATTAGTAACATTTTTCTCTAACTCTATTCTTTTCATAAGAATATATAAAAATATTGTAACAAAAATCACCGAAACAGTGTTTAGTCAGACATTGAGTATTGATTTTATAAATGATGATAATTCAAATTGAAAAAAGTATTCAAAAATATTTTTTATATCCTCAATTTTTATAAGTTGATTTATATTTCATCAATTATTAATCATAGAAATAATATCTTCAGAAGAAATAAAGTTAGGAATAACCTTAGTGCTATTAAAATATCAAATTATTGAAATAGTAAAAGATAAAAATAATTTAATTGATCAAACTATAATTCAAAATAAAAAAATATTTCAAAGAATTCTTAGCCAATTTCCATTTGTTAAATTTATTGATTCTAAAAAATTCTGCTTATTAAAAGCATCATTTTCTATCGCGAAAATTAATCAAAACTTTGATTTGACACCTCTATAAATTAAGAAAAAGAAAAAAAGAATTAAAGAGAAAAATATTATCCAAATAGATATTTCTCTAATTAGTCTGTCTAATTCAAGATAAAAAGTTAAATTAAATAAAACTCATCATATAACAAAAAATAATACAGGTATTCATACTACATAAATAAATATATAATAATAAGTTGCAAAAGAATTAAGTATTCTTCTAAATCAAAAAAGTAAATTATCCTTTACCTTTACTTTTTTAGATTCAAACGAATCTTTTATAGATTTAACCAAAGATATATACAAAGGAATATAAAGTATAAGATATAAGAGAAAAAATACTATTCAAATACTTATAAAAATAATAGTCTTCGTATTATTTAAGGCTGAAAAGAAATCAATTCAAGTTTTATAATTTCACACTTCTGAGATAAGTATTCCTCACATTTTAAGAAATACAAAATATCATAAAACAAAATATAATAAATTATATAAAAAGAAAGGTAAAAATAAACCTAAAAAATTAGACTTAAACAAAACAAAGCTCTGTGCTACCCTGTCAAAAAAATCTTTTTTTGCTGTAATCATTTTATAATATTTATTAAAAAATAAAATATTTTGCAATAAACAAGTTCTTTTTATTTTAATTTTTCTCTTATAAATTGATTTAATTCGGAGATTTTAACTATTTTTTGTTCCATACTATCTCTAAATCTAACTGTAACATTTCACTCATCAAAATTATTACTATCTATAGTTACACAAAATGGAGTTCAAATTTCATCCATACGAGCATATCTTTTCCCTATAGATCATACATCATCATATTCACAAACAAAATCTTCTGATAATTGAGAATAAACTTTTTTAGCTATATCTCAGATTTTCTTCACAACAGGTAATACTCAAACTTTTATTGGTGCAATTTTTGGTTCAAATTTCAAGTAAGTTCTATTGTTTTCTTCATCAACATTATAGGCATCAGACATTATTGCTAAAAAAAGTCTTGTTAAACCAATAGACGGTTCTATAACATAAGGAACATATTTTTTATTATTTATCGGATCAAAATATGATAAATCTTGCCTTGATTCTGCCATATGAGCTTTAAGATCAAAATCAGTTCTATCTGCAATTCACCATAATTCTCCCCAACCAAAAGGAAACTTAAATTCTATATCTGTTGTAGCATTTGAATAATGAGAAAGCTCATCTTGATCGTGATCTCTAAGTTTTAATGACTCTTTTTTAAGCCCAATAGTATCAGTTAAAAAATTCATACAAATATTCTTCCACTCTGCATGAGCTTCTAAATCTTTTCAAGGTTCAACAAAATACTCTATTTCCATTTGTTCAAACTCTCTAGTTCTAAAAATAAAATTTCAAGGAGTTATTTCATTTCTAAAAGCTTTTCATACTTGAGCAACTCAAAAAGGAAGTTTTCTTCTAGATGATCTTAAAATATTTCAAAAATTTACAAAAATACCCTGAGCTGTTTCAGGTCTCATATAAATAGTAGAAGAAGAATCATCAGTAACTCATTGAGAAGTTCTAAACATTAAATTAAATTGTTTAGCATCTGTCCAATCACCTACTTCTCAATTATTAGGATTTTTGACATTTTCACCTCTCATAACAGCAGTTTGTTGCTCAAGAGTCCAAGCCTCAGGAATAAGCCCTGAAACTCCGTATTTTTCATTTAAACTTGATGCCTTATCTCCCATTTCTTCAATAAGATCTTCCAAAAGTTTATCGGCTCTAAATCTTTCTTTTGTATTTTTATCATCAATCAATGGATCAGCAAATCATCATACATGTCCAGAAGCCACCCAGACTTTAGAATTCATTAAAATCGCAGCATCTTGAAGTACCATATCAGTTCTTCTTTGAACCATTTCTTTTATCCAAAGATTTTTGATATTTTCTTTAAGTAAACTTCCATAAGGACCATAATCCCAAGAATTAGCAAGTCATCCATAAATCTCTGATCATGCATAAACAAAACCTCTATTTTGGCATAGATTAACTATATCTTTCATTGTTACTTCTTTTTTCATAATTATTTTTTGGTTAAATATTAAAAAATACCCCAAGACTAGAAATATAAGCCTTGGGGTCAAAGTTTAATTCAAACTAAGACGGTTCCACCCAATTTTTCACTCTTGTAATTAACCTATATTTCCTAAAAAGCTTTTCCATAACTTCCTCGAACAGATATACAAATTAATTATCTATATATAACTTATATTTATTTTATAAAATGTCAAATAAATTCAATATGTCAGATTATATAGACCTTATTATTAAAAGCATAGAATATGTTTTCGTAGGTTTATTTGTTTTTTTACAATTAAACATTATTTTAGTAATTTTCTTTTAAAAGAAAATTCAAAACTAGATATAAATATTTTTTTTAGACCAAATATAAGTAGTTTCCAATATTTATTATGAAATTATGCAAAAGATGATAATAGTGTGTATTACTTATGGTAAGAATCTATAAAAAGAGTGTGTAGAGAATTTTGTTTTTCTATCTTAAAAGATAATAAAAAAGCTAAGGTTCTTATTTTTCTAATCTTAAACTTTCTTTATGAATTTCATTCCAGATATTCTTAACTAATTCTGGATTAACTCACTTACTCTCAGCTTCTAAAAATAAATTATTAATAAGTTTATTCCATCTATCTGGCTGTAAAGCTGGTATATTATGCTCTTTTTTTAGTATTCATATTTGTTTAACTAATTCAAATCTTCTTGATAATAAATAAATTATTTCTTCATCAATAGTATCAATTTGATTTCTAAAATTATCTAATAAATTTTTCATAATAAAAATAACTATAAAATATTATAGTTATTTTTATTTATTATATACTCTTTGTCAAATTACATTGTTTCATCACTCATAGTTTTCTTTTTTTCCACTTGAATTTTCTTTATTTCTTCTTCTTTTTTTATAGTAGAAGTAGCTATTTGAAAAATCCATCATCTTTTAGCATCTGCATTATAATCAGTATATTTGTTTTTAATTATTCAATATTCATACAAAGTAAGCATATAATCATTTTGCCAGTTATCAGTTTCTACAACTTTTTCAACTCATTTAACTTTAGTAATAAGTTTAGCAACCTCTGTTTTAGTAAAATTATCATTAGGTCTAAATTTATCGTTTTTTGAAATAAATCAATTTCTAAGAGCAGCTTCAACATATTTACATTGCCAACCAGATTTTAAGTCTGAGAAAATTCAATCACATTTATCCTCAATTTTTTTTCAAGAGATTTTCATAAATATCTTTAATCATTCTCATCTTGTAAGTCAATCTTGATAACGATATTTCTCCCAATCATTTCAATAATCTTTAATTATATCGTTCTCTGCTAAAAAAGTAGCAGATTCATTTTCTGTCATAGTCTCAAAAGAAGTTCAAAAAGATGCACTATAACTAGAAACAATTGCTAAAGTAACTAATAAAAAAATAACCTTTTTTACCATAATTTATAGTTTATAAAAATAAAGCAAAAATATTATAATCCTATATAAATAATATACAAAAAAAATAATTTTTATAACTTTACAAAAGATATTTTATACATAAAATATCTTTTAAGGAACATCTGAAAAACTCCTTTATAAGAATAAAAATTTAGATTTTTTAGATATTTTTTTCTAGATGAAAGCTTTTCAGGTGTTCATTAAAATAATATGAATTTAAAAACTATATGAATACTCACATAATACTTATATTCTCCTTTTGAATATCAACTTTTTTATTTTGATTTTTATTTATACCATATTACATTAAATATTTAAAAGAATATAAAATTTGAAAACAAATAAGAGAAGACGCATCGATATGAAAAGCAATAGAATTTTTTAAATTACACAAAAAGAAAATATGAACACCAACTATGTGATGAGTGATGATTTTATTTACAGTATTTTTCATGGTATTTATAAGTATAATATTGCAATGATTTGGTTTAATAAACAATTCCCTTCTAAATAGCAATGAAACATATTTACCTTTATTTACGCTTTTAACTGTATGATTTTTATGAGCAATTGATGATATAATGAATATAAAATGAATTGGTAAAACAAAATGATTGTCTGCAAAATTTAAAATGCTATGGTTATTAGTTTTTGCTTTTTTATGAAGTCTATGGTTTTATTTCAATTTATGATGGGATGAAGTTGATAATTTATGAAATTATGTAAGAACAATATCAAATCCTTTCTGAGAAAATATACAAGCTTGAATATTTTTTATACCATTATTTATATTTATAATAGTAGCATCAGCTAATAGTGTTAATATTGCAGATTGACTTGATTGATTATGCTGATGATTATTATTATTCGCATATAGTATTTATGCTTATATAACTTATGATCAATGATTATTCTTACTTTCAACCTTATGTACAAGCATAGTATGAGCCTTAATAGCATTTTTATGGTACAATGTAAAACCAGCAAAGTTTTATATGTGAGATGTCTGAAGTCTAGCCCTATGAGCAAATTTATGATTAATCGCAATGTTAACTAATACTATATTTGTATTCCTTATAGTTTCATCAATATTTATATTTGAATCATTAAGTGTAATAATCCAACTAACAAGTAAAAAACTTAGAAAATGAAAAAAAGTATTTATAATTGCTCCTTTTCATCACCACTTAGAAGCTATTTGATGGACAGAAGAGAATGTTGTTTTTAGAATGTGGTTAATATGATTACTTACTTCTGTTTTTTGAATAATATTTTATATTTTACAAAAATAAAAAAAGCATTTATTTAAAAATACTTTTTTCATTTCAACCTAATTAACTATAATTAAAAAACCAAGTAAGTGTAAATAATATTAATAGGTTTGATTACTGCTGCTGATGCTTGATTTAATTGTAAAGCAATTATGGTTGCAACAGTTCAAATTAAACTCCAATGTATAATTGGTGACATTTCATTTCTGAATGCATGTTTTACTGTTCATACTTCTAATTTAGCCATAATATTTTGTTAGATATATAAAATATGTAAATATACTATACAATATATTTTATACTGAGTCAAATATTTGATAACTAATTTTGCAAAATGTCATTTAAAATGCTAAACGAAAGCTTTATATGTGAAAAATGTAATAAAAATGTATGAATACATACAAAATGATCAGCAAGAAATCATTGTCCTTATTGTTTATCATCAAAACACTTAGATGAAAAATTTCCATGAGATAGAAAATCAAAATGCAAATGAATTATGATAGCAATTGATATTGAATACAAAAAAAATAAATGATATATGATAAAACACTCTTGTGAAAAATGTAACAAAATTATTTTAAACAAAATAGCCCCCGATGATGACTTTCTATCATTTATAAATAATAGAAATGAAAATATAAAATATAAGATATAAATTATGAAAAATTTCAAATGACAACTTAATAATGAAATCATTTTATTTAAAAAACATGAACATATAGTTAATATTATAACTAGATTTGTCAATAATATTTTATTAACTTTATTGTTTACTATAATTGTTGCTTACACAGTTAACAAATTTACAGAAGATATTATAATACCAATAATTATAATATTAATACCAACATCAATAATTTTATTTTTTGTAATAAAATTTTATAAAGAAACATATATTATTTTTACAAATAAGAGGGTTATAAAATCTGTAAGAAATTGACTTTTTTCTTCACACATTAAGGAATTGACAATTGATAATATAAAACAAATAACCACTTCTAATAAATGATTATTATGAAGAATATTTAATTATTGAAACATAGAAATAAGATGATATGATGAAGTAGACACAGTTTATTTTAAAGCGCTAAAGAAAAATAAGGATTTATCAATTTATATATCAAATGTAATGTCTAAATTAAAAGAAGACTGAGAAATTAATAAAATCAAACCATTAAAAGATAACTAGTTTTTGTAATAAAGTCTAATACCTAAAGACCTATAAAAATTTAATCGTTTATTTTTTCGTAATTAGAGATAACACCATTTTTTAATACAAATTTTCAAATATATTCATGTGATATTTTCATCTTTAAGTTTTCTTGAAAATCCAATGAGTTAAAATAACATATTATAGATCTTATTACTCAAGAATGTCATACAATAAGAATTGTTTTATTGTTATTCTCCTTTTCAAGATTTTTAATAAAACCAATTACTCTTTTTTGCAATAATTCGAAACTTTCTCATTTGTAAAATACATATTTTACATCTTTTTTATATTCTCTACATTCTTTTTTTACATAATTCTTATCCATATTTGAATAAATTCAATAATCTATTTCTCTTAATTCTTTTTTGGGAAGTAATAAATCAGTAATTCACAGTTCTTTAGTAATTATATACAAAGTTCTAAATGCTCTTCACAAATCACTTGAGTAAGTATAATCAAACTGAATTCATCTTAATTTTTCAGAAACTTTTTTTGCATTGAGCAATCATTCTTCAGTTAATGGAGAATCTAATTGACCCATTATAGTTCATTTTAAATTGCTTTCTGTTTCTCAATGTCTAACTAAATAAAATGTTAACATATTTTTTTACTAAGAATAATTTTCTAAGAATAAATAAAATTATTAATTTTGTTTTTATCTAAAAAAGTATAAAATGAATTATATGAAAATATAATAATTATACAAAAAAAAGATAATAAAAATGTTAAATATAAATAAATTTTTGGAGAAATATTATAAAAAAAATGAAAAAATAATTATTGCCTGTTCTACATGACCAGATTCTATGTTTTTATTATATAAAATTTTAGAATCTGAATATAAAGATAATTTAGTTGTTTGTTATTTTAATCACAAAACTAGAAAAGAAACAGAAGATGAAGAGAAATTTATAGAAAAACTATGAAAAGAAAAATGATTCAAAACTGAAATAACTAGCTGTGATTTTAAAAAAATTAAAAAACTCTACCCAAGTAAAAGTTTTGAAGAGTTAGCAAGAGAAAAAAGGTATGCATTTTTTAATGCTATAATGGATATATATAATAGCAACAAAATTATTACGGCTCATCATTTAGATGATAAAATAGAAACTTTTTTCTTCAATTTATCTAGATGAACTAAGCTTAGTGGACTTATAAATATGACTGAATATTCTTGAAATATTCTTAGACCTTTACTCAATATAAAAAAATCTACTATTCTTGAATATCTAAATAAAAATAACTTAAAATATTTTATAGATAACACAAATTTTGATACTGAGATAACAAGAAATAAACTAAGACATGATATAATTCCTCTCTTCAAAAAAATAAACAAGAATTATAAAGAAAACATATCTAATTGTTTAAATTATTTTGAAGAGTTAAAGCTATTCGTTGATACAGAAATAAATAAATTTCTATCTAAAAATAAATGATTTTTTTTTATAAATGAATTTAATCAACTATCCCCTTTCATTCAAAAAGAAGTTATTAGATATATTTTTTATATATCAAATTGAAAATCAACAATTTGACTTAGTGAGGCAAATATAAAAGAAATAATAAAGTTTATTAATTGAAAAAACAATAAAACAATAAAAGAAATACAACTACTTAAAATGAAAAAAGATAACAAAATAATTTTATATTAAAATAGAGCCAAATTTGGCTCTATTTCTTATAATTTTTTTATATACAAGTCAAGACTTTTTATCTTTTCATTTATGTTTTTTAATTGTATCTCAATTCTCTCAAGTTGAAGCTCCAAATTAGAAATAAGAGACTTTCTTTTTATAGTTTTTAATTTTTTTGATATATCCTCTTTACTTTTATTTAAAGATCCTGTACTAACAATTAAAAGTTTTTTTATTTGAACTAAAGGATCTTTTATTTGTTTTCTAAGCCAAGAGTTATATATTGAGAAATTTATAATATCTCTATATTTTGAATTTTCTATTTGAGTTCTCAAGTTTTCCGAATTATCAATAGAATAATCAACTTCCTCATTTATAGAAGATAAAGAAGCATTTATCTTATCTAATAATCAATCTTTCCATTCATTATCTATTGCATTTTCTAATAATTTGTAAATATCATCTTTTAATTTAGATAACTTTGAAGAGCTTTTATCTATTTTTATAAATAAATTATCTATAATTATAGCTTTATTTCATACTATTCTTAAAGCAATTTTATTTATAAAAGATAATAACAAAGTAAAAATCCATAAAAAGAAAACTCCAAAAAAATAACTTATAGATAATATAAATACATACAATAAATATAATAAAATCAAAGGTAGAGAATTTTTAGTCTTACTTTCATAAAAAGTACTTACTTTATGAAATCAAGAAAACAACCCATCAACAACATCTTTATAAAATTTTTCTTTACTTATTGATAACCAAGAATTTCAAAAAAGTTTTTCTTCAAAAACATCTGAAATATATTTTGTTTCAGAATTAATTTTATTTGTATCATTTAAATTAAAAGACTTTCATCAAACATAAACAGATGAATCACTAACTACAACATATGAATTATTAACCAAAATATAACTTCTATAAATTGAGATTCATATAAGATATAATATAATCAAAAATATTCATGAAAGTACAGTTATAAGAAAAAAATAAATTGAACCAAAAATAATTCAAATAAAAATAGAGAAAATTGCCAAAAGTGGTCAAGTATATTTAATTATTTTAAGATAATCTCTTTCTATACTCATTTTTATCTCATCACTAGTAATCCATCTATACAAATAAAAACCTTTATTATTAATTTCATTTTGTATATTTTCAGGTATTACAATATCCTTTTCTTGCTTATTTTTTGTCATGTTTGTATTTATATACACTTAAAAATAAAAGCTAATATAATTATGATAATTCTTCGCTAAATTCTTGTTGACTTTTAGAAGAAAGAACTTTTACTTCATCAAGATTAATCTTAGCTTCATCAAATAATTTCTTTTCTGCATCGGCCTGAATTTTTATTTGTTCACGATAAGATTCTATTTCATCAAAATGATTTTTAAGTTTTGTAACATTTTCTACAAAAACTGAAGCAGATAAAACAGGTTTTGAAGATAATTCTTCTGATTTTTTTGCTGATTGTATAGCTTTATCAGTTAGTTCAGATGACATCTTATCTATTGTCTCTCACATTACATTAATAGCTTTTGCACTAGCATCAAGTGCTTTTTGAGAACTTGTTTCAATCAGGGCAGTAGATAAAAGAGTTTTAAATATAGGTCTACTAGAGTTCATAGCAAGTGAAAGTTTTGAAGCACTATCTAGTCTAATAAGAAGTCTCTTTCTTGCCATTTCAAGATTTCAAATTAATACAACTAAATTTGATAAAAAATATTCAACATTTCTTAAAAACATATCATATTTTAATTTTTCATCTTCATTTTTTGTTTCAGAAGCTCTATTTTTAAACTCTTCAACTTTTTCATTTAAAAAATCTTTATATCAAATAACTCTTCATAAATTATCATCTATTCAAGAAATAAATTCCACTTGCATATCAATTGAAGTATTTATTGAATTATATGCTTGATCAAAACCAGAAAAAATTGATTCAATTTTTCACTCTAAAGACTTCATATTAAATTTAGCCTCATCCCATTTAGCATCTAAATTTTTAGCTAGTATTCAAATTAAGGGCAATGATTTTGCTATTTTCATAACAGCTCAATCATTATCAACTATCTCAGTATAAACATTTTGAACACTATTATTCATTTTATCTAATTCTTTAGATACATTCATTATTGGATCAGCATCAATAACTTTCGCTGTCTTTGAAATAATATTATCTAAAGGTAAGGTAATTTTTTCTCACAAAGAACGAAAATCTTTTGCCTCATTAAAAGTTTCTTCAACATCTGTTTTATCTGACTCAGACAAAGATATCGATTTAGTTTCAAGTTCAATAAGTTCAACTTCATTTTTACTATCTTGTTTTTTGTTCATAATTATTATTTTAATAAATAAGTAGCATTATTATATATAAAACTCTTTTTTTTTGCAAAAAGGAAATACTATTTTTAAGTATTTCCTTTAGACTTATTATTATTGTGTTTTTTAATATTTATGAAATTTATAGCAAAAGTTCCTATAAAACCCAAACTCAAATATTTAATAATAATTGTTTATCAAGCTCTTGGTTTTTTATTTCTTTTTCAAATAAAAAATTTTTTAAATCTTTTTTTAAAGATTTTCTTGTTTTAGGTCATAAAACTCATGCTCAAGAATCTTTTGAATTAGTTATTAATTTATTACTTAATTGATATTCCAATATGCTTTTTTTAGTAATATTTCAGAAAATAGCAGTATCCTTATAATCAAAAAATCATAATATTTTCAAAGTCTTTTGTAGAGCTCTAACATTTTTTGATACATCTCAGAACTTTGGATTTCAAATATCTTTTATCTTTTCATCAGCAATTTTCTGAGCAATAATTTCTATTTCTTTAAATTTTTTTTCTAACTCAATTTTTCTTTTCTTTTCTTCTAAATGCTTATCATATAATCACTTAAATAAATTCCTTGTTTTAGGTCAAAAATTTCATGCTCAAGCTGAAAACTTTGTTTTAACTAAATTATTATTAATCTGGTATTCTAGAATAATATCTCTTACTTTATTATAATCTCAATCTATTTTTCATTCATATATTCACATTTCAGTAAGCATCTCTTGTAATAAAATTTTCTTCTTTTTAGTATTTAATACTCAAACAAACAAAGAATCATATAAAGAATTCGTATCTTGCTTTTCTTTATTATCTTTATCAAATTCTCAATTTAAGTATTTCTTTAAGAATAAATTTCTAGTTTTATTACCCCAGTATCATGCACCAAGTGAATCTTCTCATTTAATTATATTATTTCTCATTTGGAAATCAAAAACAATATCAATAACCTTTTTATTATAAACTCAGTCTATTTCTGAGTCATATAATCAAACTTTAGTTAAAAACTTCTGCAACTCAACTATTTTTTTAGAGTCAGTTTTTATTCATATATTAGTTGTAAAAATATCAGAAATTTTTTTTAAACCTTTCGTTACCCACATAGGAGCAGGTATATCTTTATAATTAAAAGTTATATCAGATCATCATGATATAATATCTCAACTAACCTTTCTTTTTCACCAATATAATGCTCTTCTAAGACCTTCATCTCAATATCAAACCCATATATCAATTCTATCATAATTATATCATCTTTGTCCAGCTGGAACAATAGCTCATCACCTATCTTCAACTACTCAAGCTCATAATCATTTTAGAAATATTTTTGTTCAGAAATCATATTTTTTAGGAGCAGCAAACATACCAGAAAAAACTTTCTTTCAAGATGCTCAGGCAATTCATTTACCATTTAATCTTATTTCATCTTTATAGTTTCAAGTTAAATAAAACTTTTGTCATGGTAATGGTGAATAATATGCTGTTACTATAAAATAATTTTGTGAATAATTTCAAAATGATTGCAAAGGTAGCATTCAAAATATAAGAAAAAATACAATTAAAACACTAAATAATTTTTTAAAAAACAAATTTCTAAACATTTTGTAAAAAAAATAATAAATATAAATCATATTTAGTTTATCAGAATGTAAAAGTATATTACAAATATATAGCTGTTTTTCTCTTTTTTTTAATTGACCTAATGTTTTTCTTTTACTTAATTAAAAAGTAAAAAGAAAATATAGATTTTATAGATTATAGTATATTTTTCTAGATGTGGTTTTTTTCAGATGTTCCTTAAAAAAAAATAGAGTAATAAAAATTACTCTATTTTTTTAACTAAATTAAAACTATATTATATTTTAAATAATTTAACTTATATTCTAACTTCTAAAAACCTTAATTGATTCTTCTTTTTTTGATCATGCAAATTTAAAATAAATTTTTCTATTCTTTTTTTTACTTTGATTCTATATTTATTTTTAATACTTTTTTTTCATCACGACTTTTTTTCTAAAGCATTATCAATTTTTTTAGCTAAAAGTATCAAAGAACTTCTATCTTTTAAACTTAATCAATAAGTTTTCTCTAATTGAGAAGAAATAACCTCTATTCAGTACTCAGATTGTAAAGAAAAAAATGTTTTCTTTCAGAAATATCATGCTCCCCAATCATCATTGTTATTTATTATATTTTTTCTTTTTTGATAATTAAGAAGAGATTTTTCAATAGATTTATATTTTCAATCTATTTTTCAGTTATATAATTTTAAATCAAAAAATAATTTTTGTAGTTTTCTTATTTGAGTTGGATTAGACTCAGGACTTACCTCCAAATCTTCATATGGTGAAAAATCATATTTAACTATAAACTCTGGAATTCAATCTTTTTCTTTAAAAACTCAACCATAATCAGCCATTAACTTAGATAATGTCTTCACTCAAAAATATCAAGCTCACCAATCCTCATTATCTTTAACCAATCAAACTCTTTTCTGATATTTAAGTAAATCAGCTTCTATACTTCAATATTTTCAATCAATCTCTCATGAATATAAATCTAGAGAAGTAAAAAGAGTTTGTAATTTTTTTATATCTTCTTTACTAGACTCAGGAGTAACTTTTAAATCATTATATTTTTCTAATACCGTACTTTTAAATTCTAGTGATATAGGGGTATTTTTAGAAACTATCCTTCATTTTATATTTCTTTTTCACCATTTCAAAGCCCTAGTAAGTCAAGCATCTCAATATCACATCCAAACATCAATTCTATCACATCAAGTGTCATTTTTTCAATGATCTTTAGATACAATAGCTCATCATCTATCTTCAACAACTCACACTCAATATCAACTTAAATAAATTTTTGTTCAAAATTCATAATTTTTAGGAGCAGCCAACATTCAAGCAAAGACTTCTTTTCATGAAGCTCAAACAACTCATCTTCAATTTAGTTTTATATCTCATTCATAGCTTTTTGTACTATATCTAAGTTGATTTTTTAAAGGAGAATAATAACCCGTTATTGTAAAACAAGTATCATCAGAGTCTCAAAATGCTTGAAAATTAAAAGAAAATAATACTAAAAGTAAAAAAAATACTTTTATATATAAAAATTTCATTTTTTTATTTAAAAAATAAATAGTGCAATAAATTATAAGACTTTTTTAGGAAATGCAATATTTAATAAATAGTTGAGCTTGATAAAAATCATTTATATGTTATAAAAATATTATTTTTTTTCCATCTTATAAATTCAATCTATTATTTTTAATTCTCATCTAAGTATTCTTTTTATTCTTTTTATCATATAAGTTGAAGCTAAATCGTCTTTATTAAGTCAGAAATATTCGGAAGCTTTTTCATAATTAGCCAAATAATATTCTTTTAGTCACTTTGAATAGTTAAAAAGAGTTTCTTTATCATAATCCTGATTCTTATATCAAACTAACTCATAAATAAATACAGCTTTATTCTTTCATTTAACTAAAACATGGTCTAATTCTCTAAAAACAAAATCATTTGAAACTTTATTATAAACACTCTCAGAAACTATAATACTTGTTCAGTAAATCTTATTAACAGACTCCAACCTAGATGCTAAATTAACATCATCTCATATAATAGTATAATTTAACCTTTTTCATCTAGCTCACAAATTTCAATGTACAATTCTTCAAGTATTTATTCAAATCCTTATATTAAGAACTGGTAATCATTCATCTTTAAATTCTTGATTCAATGATTTCAAGGCATTAAGTTGTTCTAATGCAGACTTACAAGCAAAAAACTCATGATTTTTGAGTTTCAACGGAGCATTAAAAAATCACATTATTCAATCTCATATATATTTATCAAGAGTTCATCTATTACTAATAAGTACTTGAGTCATCTTATTAAAATATCTATTTAAAAAATCAAACAGTATGTGGGGTTCCATTTTTTCACTAATTGATGTGAATGATGCTATATCTGAAAAAAATACTGTTATATCTCATTTATGTCACTTCAAATTAAGTCCATCTGGATTCCTTGAAATTTGATTTACCATATCTGAAGATATATACATTGAAAAAGCTTTTTTTAAAAATCTTTTATTTTTATCAACTATTACAAATTTATAAATATGTAATCAAAAAAATATAAAAAAACAAAAAAACAATACCATAGAAACTGGATAAAGCAATCACAAATACAAGAAAGCAAATATTCAGAAACTAATATTAACAAAGATAATCGATATAAATCATACAAAACCAATTATAATATTATTATTTAATACTAAGAAATAAATTAACAGTCAAATAGAGAATATAATTAAAATTAAATAATTTAAACTAAAATCATTTAGAAATAAACCTGTAAGAAAAGTCATAATAAGATTTGCATTAATTTCAACTCAAGGCATTTTATATTTAAAATTTACTGGAGTATAGTGGCTATCATGCAAAACAGTTCAAACTTCTCAAACTAAAACTATCTTTCATTCCAAATCTATATCCTTTCAATTTAATATATCAATAAGTGAATAACTCTTAAATCAAATGGTTCAAGAATTTCTTTCTCAATTGTGGAAAAAGTTTATATAAAAAAATGGAAAATTATCTCTTTTTATTTGTTCAAAATCATCTGTAAAATCAATATCTGTATTAAGATTTTCAATATATTTTTTATAAATAACAAATGGAAAAGACTCTAAAAATCATTTATTTCAAACATATAAATTATCTAAATTATCACATCATTTTCAAACCTTATAGTCCGTAACCAAATTAGTTTTTCTTATTCTTGGTTCTAATATTAATCAAATAGATCAATGTTGTACATTATTATATTTACAAAGTGGTTTATTAATATTATCTGACATTGTTCAGACAACTACATTCTTACTATATTTATCAAAAGTATCTCTAAGTATATTCTCATCATCCTCTCAAAAATATGATTTATTAGAAAAAACTATATCAAAACCTATTACAGAAACCTTATAATCCTCTACAAGTTTTTTAATAAGATTAGAATAAAGTTCTTTTGGGAAAGATAACATTCTAATATCCGATTTTGAAAATGAATTTAAAGTTTTTTCGTCTATTTTAATTATTATTACTTCATTATTATGTTTTATATAAGATTCATTATACAAAAGATTATCATCAACAAATGATGAAATCTTTTTAATAGGATTAGAAATACTAATTCATAAAATATCAAAACTTTTTATATTAAAAAAAATGTAAGCCGAAAGAAGTATTCAAAGTAACACAAAAAATGATACTGACTTTTTTAAAAGAAATAAAACTTTATTTAATATTTTATTCATATACATAATTAGTTATATATTATGAATAATATCATATTAAAGCTATAATATCAAAAAAAGACTATAAGTATTAGTCTTTTTTTGTGAAACAAATAATATATTCCTCAAAACTTCTATCTCTACAAGCTAGTGGTTTATGTTCAGTAAAATTATCAAATCTCTTATGAATTTCTTTAACTAAATCTCTAAAATCTTCTCATTTAAAAACTTTTAGTAACAAATTTCAACCTTTTTTTAAAAAAACATCACTGAACTTTAATATTTCTATATTCAATTCTACAGAGGCATATTGATCAATATCCTTTCTTCCTGTTGTATTTGGAGCAATATCACTAGTTATAAGATCAAATTTATTTCATTTTCAGATATATTTTTGAACTTCTAATTCAAGTTTATCAAAATCAAATATATCACAAACTATAGTATTTATATTAGTCTGAGTATAATTATCAATTTCCTTTAAATCAACTCATACTATTTGTCATGAATTATTAATTATTTTTTTTATATATTGAATAAAACTTCATGGAGCTGCTCATAAATCACAAACATTCATATTTGGAGTGATTAACTCAAATTTTTCCTGTATTTCTTTAAGTTTATAAACACTTCTAGCCCTGTATCCTTCTTTTTTTGCTTTATGAAAATATTCATCATGCATTATATATGGGGATGGTTTTTTCTTATTCTTTCTTTTTGATAATTGAACATTTCATTTTATAATCTTTTTGTGATTTGATTTTACTTTTTTATATATTTTCATTTTATAATTTTTATCAAACAATCTCTCATTTAAGTACCCATTTATCCAATTTATTTATTTTCACCTTAACTATATCTCATATTTTTACAGAATCTTTTTTATTAAAAAATACTTCTTTAAAATTTCTAGTTCTTCAAAAAAATTTAGATTCATTAGCTCATGATATTAAAATATCCTCTATTTTTCAAAGCATAAGACTATTTCTTTTAGTTACATTTTCTAAAAGTATATCATTCAATATATGCCATCTTTTTGCTTTAACTCAATTAGGTATATCATCAGGATAAATTTTACTTGCGATTGTTCAATTTCTCACACTATATCTTGCATTATACACAAAATCAAATTCACATTCTCTAAATGCTTTAACTGTATCATTAAACATTTCTTCAGTTTCTCAACTATATCAAACAATTATATCTGTGAAAATAGAAAAAAATGGGTCTTTACTTCTTAAATAATCTACTTGTTTTTTAAAATCACTATAAGTATGTTTTCTATTCATCTTCTTCAGCATTTCATCACTTCACGACTGCAAAGCAAAATGAAGATGATTACAACTTGTTTTCAAATCAAAATGACTATCCAAAATATCTTTTGTCATATCATGAGGATTACTTGAAGTAAACCTAATTCTATCAAGTCATTCTACACAATCAAGCTCTTCTAACAAATCTCTAAATGGAGATTTTAAATTACCTTCCCACTTTGATTTTTCAGAATTCCAAAATTTTTTATGAGCAAATTGCTTTCAATAACTATTTACATTCTGTCAAATTAAAGTAACTTCTTTCGCTCAAGATAAAACTGCTTGTTTAACCTCATTTACTATTTCATTTTTAGGTCTAGATATTTCTCTTCCCCTAGTGTAAGGAACTATACAAAAGCTACAAAAATTGTCACATCAAGTTTGAATAATAACAGATGCTGAATAAGGATTATCACGAATTTGTTTAGATTTTAAATAATCATCAAATTTATCATCATTTCATATTTTCTCTCATAAAATATGACTTAAAATAAAAGGAAGATATTTTATTTCTTCAATTCTAAGAGTAAAATCAAGCCCATCTATAACTGGGAATAATCAGTCATCGTTGTTAAATATTCATTTTTTATCACTAATATAGTCTATTTTTTTTGACTTCTTCCTAAATATACCTTCCTCTAAAAAATCCTTATTTAATCAGGTTTTTCTTACCATACATCAAGTTATTCAAACAATAGTATTATTGTTTCACTTTCTTCTTTCCTTAATAATTGAATTAACCATTGAAAAAACCTTATCTTCTCACTTTTTTCTTACACTACAAGTATTTAATATAACTAAATCAGCTCAGGGAATATTATTTATTTTTATAAATCAAGACTGAAGTAAAATCATATTAATTTTTTCACTATCAGCTTGATTCATTTGACAACCAAATGTCTTTATAAAATATTTTTTCATTTTTTTTTATTTCTTATTTTTATCACTCTTCTCAAAAAATTTTCACTGAAATTTATTTGCTCATAATGACTTTGCAAAATCAAAGGTCTTAGAATTCTCTATAAATTCAGCTGTTATATCAATTCAGTTATCTCTTAAAGAATGAAAATAAACTTTATATTCTTCAAGTTCCCTTTCTGCTAGTCACTTCAACCTATTAATAAAAATTCAATCCAATTTTATTCAGTCTAGAAACTTATGTGAATAAAACATTTTTACCCTTTTTTTATCACTACTCTTTGATCAAAAGTCATCAATAATTATAGAATAACCAACATTTTTTAACTTTTCTATATTTTTATATATTTCAAGAGAAGAAACTCAAAAAGAATATTCAAGAATTTCTAAAGAAATATACTTAATATATTTTTTTCTAGTTTTTAGTAAAAAGTCCATCAATTCATCACTTTTTAATTCTTCTGGTCAAATATTTATTGATAATGTAATATTTTTTTGAGAACTATTTTCATCTAAATAAGATACAGCCTTAGAAAAAACATCAAAAAATAATTGCGTTTTTCATCATTCAATACTATCAATATTAGACATTAATAATCTAGTATCTATTCACTGTTTTGAAGATAATAATTCATAAGAAACAATATTTAAATCAACATCATAAATTGGCATAAATCTAACATTAATTCACTCTATTATTTCTAATAAATTATCTTTTATTCCTGTCATTTTTAAACATAATTCTAAAAAAGTATTATTTCAAATTGAAAAATCAAAATATTCAAATTCACTTAATCTTCCCATAGCCTACAAAAAATAAGATTCAAATTCTAATTTACTCAATTCTTGTTTTTCAATTAAGTCTTTTGCAATTCTTTCATGCAAATCCTTATTTTTTGTTATTAATTCTATAGCAGTATTATAAGCATCACTTAATATAGATTTAACTTTTGCATCAATCAATTCCATAGTTTTTCATCAAAAACTAGGTTTATCTTCTGGATGTCATAAATGATTTCAAATAGATCTCTCTCATGCAAAATTCTCTCTACCTATTTCTTCATACATTCAATATCTCATAACCATCTCTCTAGCAATATTTGTGGCTTTTTCTATATCATTACTAGCTCAAGTTGTAATATTATCTTTTCAGAAAAATACCTCTTCAGCAGCTCTTCATCAATATAAAGTAGCCAGTTCATCAATATATTTAGCCTTTGATGTAAGTAAAGAATCCCTCTCTGGCAAGAACCAAGTCACTCATAAAGCTCATCATCTTGAAATAATAGAAACCTTATGAACAGGGTCTGTATTAGTTAATAACCTTCAAACTATAGCATGTCACACTTCATGATAAGCAGTAATTTCTTTTTCTTTTTCATTCATAACCATAGATTTTTTTCTCAGTCACATAACAATTCTTTCAAAAGCTTCTGTGATTCTTTTATTAGATATAACCTTCTCATCATATCTAGCCGTAATTATAGCTGATTCATTCATCAAGTTTCATAAATCTGCTCAACTAAATCAAACTGTTGAACTTGCTAATGATTTAAAATCAATATCTTTTTCTAAAACTTTATTTTTTGCATGAATTTTCAAAATTTGTTCTCTATCAGAAAGGTTTGGTAAATTAACAGTTATTTTTCTATCAAATCTACCAGGTCTTAGTAAAGCTCTATCCAAAACATCGGCTCTATTTGTAGCTCACATAACAATCACATTTGTTTCATTATCAAATCAATCCATTTCAGTTAATATTTGATTCAAAGTTTGTTCTCTTTCATCATGTCATCATCAGGTTCAAGGTCATCTTTTTTTACCTATAGCATCTATTTCATCAATAAAAATAATCGCCGGAGCTATTTTCTTTGCATTAACAAACAAGTCTCTGACTCTACTTGCTCAAACTCAAACAAACATTTCAACAAATTCTGAACCAGAAATACTTAAAAAAGGAACTCAAGCTTCTCAAGCTACCGATCTAGCTAAAAGAGTTTTACCTGTTCAAGGAGGTCAAACTAAAAGAGTTCACTTAGGTATTTTTGCTCATAAGTCTCTAAATTTTTTAGGATTTTTTAAAAATTGAACAATTTCAGATAATTCTTCTTTTTCTTCATCAGCTCAAGCTACATCTTTAAACATAACCTTATCTTTTTCTTTGTTATAAAGCCTTGCTCTAGATTTTCAGAATGTCATAGCATTATTTGCCATTCAACCCATTTTTCATATCAAAATAACACCAATAACCAAAAATAATATTACAGTTATAATTGTTGGTAACATATCTGACCAAAATTCATCTGATGATTTATCTTTAATTTTTATTTCTGTTCCTATACTAGAATTATTAAGTCATAAATCTTTAAGTGAATCATTTTTTGGTAAAACAACTATATCTCTTTCTATCTTTTTTTGTCAATTCTCTACAACAATTTTTCAAGAAGAAGTTGCTATAGCTTTATTTCAATCAATAAAAATATTTTTGTATTTTCAATCTAAATAATTTTTTTCAAGTGTTGATAATCAAATCTCTTTATCACTATATCAAACTTTTAAGTTCTTAGATTCTAAAAATAAAACAGAAGAAACAAAAGCAATTATCAGTAGAATAATTACTGGTTTGAAACTATTTTTATTTACTCTAATATTTTTTATATTATTATTAGAACTCTTTTTATTATTATCTCACTTTTGTGATTTCTTTTTAAAATCTGACATTTTTTGTTATTCAAAATTAATTTAAAATATGCTGAATAAGTTTATTAAAAGTTTAAATTTTTGCAAAAGAAAATTCAAAGTAATTGTTTTGCTTTAATAAGCTTTTTTCATATAATTAGAAAAATTTTTATCAATTAAGAATATAATATATGAAAATCTGAATTGTATGATTACCTAATGTATGAAAATCTACTTTATTTAATGCACTTACAAAAAATTATAGTGCAGATGCCCAAAATTTCCCATTTTGTACTATTGAACCTAATATATGAATAGTTAATGTAAATGATGATAGATTAGAAAAAATAAGAAAAGCTGTTAATTGACAAAAAATAATACCTGCAAATTGTGAATTTATAGACATTGCATGAATAGTTAAATGAGCAAGTAAGTGAGAATGACTTTGAAATAAATTTCTAGCAAACATAAGAGAAGCAAATGCAATCCTTCAAGTTGTAAGAGTATTTGAAGATTGAGATATTATACATGTAAATTGAAAAATTGATCCAAAATCAGATATTGAAGTAATAAATACTGAATTAATTATGGCTGATATTGAAACAATTGAAAAAAAACTTATGTCAGATAGAAGAAAGGCAAAATCAGATAAAAAAATGACTAAAATAATTAATACTTATGAAAAAGTACTAGAAAAATTAAATAAATGAATACTAGTATCATCAATGAATTTATCAGAAGAAGAAAATCTTCATTTATTTGATTCTCATTTACTTACAAACAAAGAGTTTGTATATGCATGTAATGTATCTGAAGATATGATGGAGACTTCAGAAGAAGAATTAAAAAAAATTATTTGAGTTACTTGAAATAATAGAGTCGTAGCAATATGTGCAAAACTAGAAGCTGATATGCTTGAAATGGATACAAATGAAAGAAAAGAATTTTTAGATGAAATGGGGCTTATAACAACTTGATTAGATAATTTAATAAAAGCAAGCTATGATTCTCTTTGATTAGAATACTATTTTACAGCCTGAGAAAAAGAAGTTAGAGCTTGGACCATTCATAAATGATCAACAGCACCACAAGCAGCATGAGTAATCCATACTGATTTTGAAAAATGATTTATAAAAGCAGACAGAGTTTATTGGAAAGATTTAGTTGAAAGCTGAGGTTGGGCAAAAGCAAGAGAAAACTGAAAAGTTAGTTTAGAATGAAAAGAATATATTGTTCAAGATTGAGATGTATTACTGTTTAAGTTTAATAATTAACAAGCTATAGGTCTCTTATAGCTTTTTTTATTTTAGCTATTTTTGCATCAACAATTTTATTTCATTTTTTTTGAGTATCTCATTTTTGAATATCTCACTGTTCTAATTCTGAATTAGATTCATCCTCTTTAAAATTAGATTCATCCTCTTCAAATATTCTTTCTATAAATAATTTTTTATCTTTTTCCATAATTAATTAATTAATTAATATTATTACATTTCTCAAGTATTATATCTACTGTATCCTCTATAGTTGTAATTTCTCTAGTTAATTCAACTCATCTTGATATTAATTTACTTTTAATATCATCATACTTTTGTTTAAGGTTTGTTATTTTTTTTCAAGAAATAATTGAGTTTAAGTAAGATTCAAGTAAATAAGATATAGCCATAGGATTAAAATCTTTTACCATTCTATCAATATTTTTTCACTTTCAAGTATAATAATGAAATCCGTGTGGAGTAGTTACTTTTTTCTTTGACTTTTCCAATATATAGCGTTTATTTCTACTTACACAAAAATCAACTCAAAAGTATTTTTTGTCGTTAAATAATGGAACTTCTACAATTACATCAACTTGAGATTGAACATCATCTATATCAGAAGCCATAAAAACTTTCAAATCAGGGAAAATTTCTTTTAAATATTCATCAAGTAAATCTTTCAACATAAATTCTACTATTTTTTTTAAATAATAGAATTCCTTAGATCTAATCTCATTTAAAAAATCTCTACTCTCCTTAGAAGGTATAAACTTTGCTTTTTTAGATCAAAATTTAGGATAATCTTTAGTTTCTTTTTCTTTATACCACTCAATAATTTTTCTTTCTTCTGAAGTATAACTAATATTATCCTGATTTCTTAAATTATTTTTTTTCTTTCTTCTGAAGTACTTTTTACAACCTTTTATCCTATTCAAATTCTTTATTTTTTCATTTTCCCTTTTTCTTAAAGTTTTTTCAAATAAATTTCAAATTTTTTCTAAACGATTATTATGTAAAATTAGATTTCAAATAAGTATTTCATTTCAAGAATATTTATCAAATGCGTTTAAATTCATAACTTCATATGTGAAATATACCTAATATATAATATCACATACTATATAAAAAAACAAAGGAAAACAAAATTTTTCAAAATAATTTTGAGAAATTATATATCTTTATATACTATTTATATATTATTAATAATTTTTTTCTATGTTTATTTGTAGTAATTGTTGAAATGAATTTGTAAAATGGCAATGACAATGTGATTTTTGCAAAGAATGGAATACACTCAAAGAATTTAAAGAACCAAAAAAGTGAGAAGAAAAAGACAGCTGAATAATCAAAGATTTAACAAAATTAGAAGTTAATAATAAATTTATATCTTCTGAGAATAGAAATATTTCAAAATCTAGTGAATTAAACAATTTATTATGATGAGGTTTAGTAAAAGGCTGAATAACTCTACTTTCTTGAGAGCCCTGAATCTGAAAATCTACTCTAGCTCTACAATTAGGGACTTGGATTGATAAAAAAATCATTTACATTTCATGAGAAGAAACAGAAAATCAGATTATTTCTAGAGCAAGTAGATTAGAAGTAAAAAATAACAATTTAAATATTTTAGCAGAGTCAAATCTAGAAAACATAATTGAAACTCTTAAAAATAATGTAGCAGACCTTGTAATAATTGATTCTGTTAGTGTTATATATTCAGATAATATTAATTGAACCTCATGAAGCATATGACAAGTTAGATATATTTCTGAAAAATTAGTAGAGTATTGAAAAGAAAATGAAACTGCTATTATATTAATATGACATGTGACAAAAGATTGAACATTAGCTTGACCAAAAACCTTAGAACATTTAGTTGATACTGTGTTATTTTTTGAATGAGAAAAATACGATAATATAAGAATTTTAAGAAGTTTAAAAAATAGATTCTGAGCCACTAATGAGATTTGAATATTCAGAATGTGAGAAAAATGACTATCCGATGTTAAGAATCCTTGATTAGAATTTATTTCAAGTGAAAATGATAATGAAACATCTGGAGCCAGTCTTAGTATAACTCTAGAGTGAAATAGACCTATTGTCATTGAATCAGAAAGTCTTACAACTTATACAAAATTTTGATATCCAAAAAGAAGTTGTAGATGAATTAGTAATTCAAAAATTGATTTGATAATTGCTGTTTTATCAAAATTTTCTTCTGTAAAATTAGAAAATTATGATGTTTATGTAAATATAGTCAGATGAATAAGTGTAAATGAACCCTGAATTGATTTAAGTCTAGTTGCTTCAATAATCTCATCAAAAAATAATGTACCATTAAAAAGAGATACTATTTTTGTATGAGAAGTCTCTTTAACTTGAAAAATAAAAAATATTTTTTGATTAGAAAAAAGAATAAAAGAAGCTGATAAACTATGATTCAAAAATATTTATATTCCAAATGTAGAAATTAAATGAAAATATAATATAAATATAATAAAAGTAAAAAATGTAACTGATCTAATAAAGAAAAAATAGTTTAACAAAAGTTAAACTATTTTTTTATTTTTTCTATTTTTCTTTTTAAATCTCATATTTCATATGTCAAATCTAAAATAGTTTTATCGTTTACTTTTTTATATTTCTCTAAAATCTTTTCATTACTTTGATTATTTTTTTCTAAAACTTTATCAAATTTTGAAATAAGTTCGTTAATCATAGTTCAATTTCAATCTTGAATTGTAGCCTTTAATTTATTTACTTTTCATTCCAATGCTTTATTTTTGAATACTGTAAATAAGTTAGAAAACTTAAGTAATAAATAAACTATTAAAATATATGAAAGAAAAAATATTGTTGTAAAAGATATAATAGAAATATCAATAGTTGTAAGCCAGAAAAGATTAATACTTCACTTAAGAGATAATAAATCAAGATTTATAAAAAGTAAAAGGATATATAATATTATAGGAATAATAAGCAATATATTTAAAATATTTTTCATAAATCAATAATTAATTAATAAACTACATCTTGCATTTTCAAAAGCTTGTAAATCAAACAATTTTTATCTTTAAAATCACCTATTAATAAGCTCCTTGATTTTCTTGTTTCTACAAACCTCATACTTCAAATATGTCTTTTTCTTCAAAATATTTCAGATGATACTAATTCCTCAAAAATAACATAAAAGCTTTCTTCAAATAATACCTCTTTTATATATTTATATTTATCTAAATAGTTTCAGAAACACTTAACATAAGGAAATTTCTCTTTATCTTCCTTAAGAATATTTATCAAATGAAACAATCTTCATATACTCAAAATATATCATTTATTTACAACATTATGAAGGGATTTTTCAAGAGGATCATTCTTGTATAGTATAGTTTGATTATATTTTTTTGCAAATTTTCTAAATCATTTAACTATAAAATTCTCAATCAAAATATCAAGTGCTTTATGATAAGAGCTAATAACAGTCATTCAATCTGTTGATGGAGTTTTTCTTAAATTATAATAATTAATTTCAGCAGAAATTATATTTTCAATAGCACTTGTTGGAATATTAAGTAACATCAAATCTCAAAAAAAATCTCAAATTTGTTTTATAATATTTTCTTCAATATTCTCTTCAATAAAGCATGACTTAGTTGCTAAAGTCATCTTTTTTAACTTTTTATTACTAACTTTTTGAGCTTGTTCTTTTATATTTCTCCTCATCCAAGAAATAGCAACTTCTAGTTGCCTTTTTAACTTATAATTTTCTTTTTCTAAATCTTGTAATAATACCATTTTTTATTTTTATAAAGTTCAAATTCTATATTCAATTTCTTTACTTACAAAAATCTTATCTCTACCATATTTTAAACGAGATAATTCAATAAATGCTTTTGCTACTTTTTGATCTCCTGTCTCTAAATACGGATTTATTGGAATCATAGAAAAAGGAGTAGTTGGTTGATTATCAACTGCTAACTTCATTACTGACTTAAATTTATCCATATTAACCAAATCTTGATCTGAAAAAGTTGGAGCATAATATTTACTCATAAATTCTCAATCTTCAGGTCAAATTTTATAAGACATAATTGATCACACATTACCAAAAATTGCTTGTTTCAGATTTAAACTAGATTTTGTCAAAGCATCAGATTGCTCTAATTGTCATAAGTATTGATGAGCAATATTTAAACTAAGCCTATATTTTCTAGCTTCTGACAATATGGATTCTATAGAATCTGTAACATAATTTTGAAATTCATCTATGTATAAAAAGAAATCTTTTCTATCTTCTTTAGGTATTTTATCTCTTCTCATAGCAGCCATTTGAAGTTTAGAAACAAGTATCATTCAAAGTAATTTAGAATTCAAATCTCACAGTCTTCATTTTGATAAATTTACTAAAAGAATTTTTCTTCACTGCATTATCTCTCATATATCAAAACTAGATTTTATCTGTCATATTATATTCCTCATTAATTTGTTAGTAATAAATTGACCAAACTTGGCAGCAAAATAAGGAATTATTTCAGCTTTCTCTCTATCTCACATACTGGCATATGTTTTTTCCCACCAATTTTTAACAATTGGATTTTTAACATGCCTAACATGATCTTTTTGAAAATCCATATCAGTAAACAACCTAACAATATCTGTAATTGCTCATCATTGTGGATAATCCATAAGAGTTAAAACTGCATTTCTAAAATAATCTTGTATCCTTGGTCAAAATATTTCACTACCAAAAAGCTTTATCATAATATTTAAAGCATCCATAGCAACAAGCTCTTTTTCTTCCTCTCAATAAGCTTCTAACATATTAAGTCACATAGGTCTATCGGTATCACTAGGATCAAAATATATAATATCATCTGCCCTTTCTTTAGGAATGAACGGTAATAAGTCTCTTGCTAAATCTCAATGAGGATCAATAACTGCAACTCATTCTCAGTTAACAAAATCCTGTCTTGCCATAACTTGTAATATACTAGATTTACCTGTACCAGTTTGTCATATTACATAAAAATGTCTGAATCTATCCTCATTTTTTATTCTTACTTCTTTTTTTGTTCCCCTATAAACATTATGTCATAATAATAATCACTCTTTAGGCAAATTAGAAGGAGCTTTCACTATTTTAAAGTTCTGCCATTTGATTTCAGCTGTTTTATTATATTTAATATGTGGAAAATGAAATAAACTAGATATTTCTTCTGTATTCAGAATCATATTTTTAGACAAAAATGGCTTTTTAAAATATCTATAAATATAATTTTTAATAAGCTTACTATGATTATGTCTTACAGTTGGGTAAAATCTATTAAAATCAGGATAAGAGAATTGCATAAATGATCCTATAATATTTTTTAACTCAGACTCAGCAATATGTAAATCATTTGAACATGAAACAATTCTAATAATTATTTCATATCAAGTCTTATCTCATTTTTCATCTACAGTTTTTGATCTTTCTTGAGTTAATGCAGAGCTCTTATTAGAAGATGCATCATCCTTTCATGTAGGTTCAGAAAAAATCATTCTAATAAATCTAAAAAATATTTTAAATGGATTTAGAGTAAAAGCTCATTTATGTCACTTCATTATTTTACTAGAAGCATCTGAACAAGCTGTTTGCCAATTATCACCTATTGGTTTTAACATTATTTGAATCGCAGCTGACTCATTCTCTCTTAATCAACTTAATGCATTTGTTATATTATTAATTGGGTCTGACTCTAATTTTTGATATGTCTTTATTGGAAGAAAAAAATCTTTTGATAAATTCAAATAGGTACTAACTGAATATTTAATTCAATCAAATATGTTTATTTCAGTAGTTTCTTCAATTATAGCATCTGGATAAAATCAATTAATTTGTTTTTCTATCAAATTTTTATATTGTTTAGGAATAACAACATAAAATAAAATTTCTCACTCAAATGCAATATATTCTAAACTAAATGTATCTTGTCATAAAATCTTTTTTATTAATTTTGAACTATAAAGTGTTTTTAGTGAAGCAAGCAATTGTTCCATAAGTGAAACAAACTCTTTGAAATCCTTACTTATATCTTTTTTCTCATCTAAATCACTTTCTTTTTTAGGTAAAGTTACTCTTAAAAACGACAGATTTAAAGTCCTTTTAAATGACTCTCTTCTTCTTAAAAATAATAAAAAAGAAAATAAGAGAAAAATTATTAATAAAAAAATGGAAATTAAATCATAAGTCATTTTAATTTTTAACTAATTACTAATAGATTATACTAATTTATATTTAATATAAAAATAAAAAGTATTATTAAGTTTATATTATATTTGCTTTTTTCAATCTTTCTAAAGTTTTTTTCATTGTAATCATTCCATCTCATCATCATGTTTCTATAAGTCAATCTATTTGATGAGTTAATCATCTTCTTATTGTATTAGAAACGGAAGTAGTATTAACAAGAACTTCTGTTGCTAATACTCTACCTTTTCAAGATTTCTTTTTCTCCAAAGTTTGCCAAACAACTCAAATTAAAGACTCACTTAACTGCTGTTTGATTTGTTCTTTCTCTCACTGTGGAAACATATCAATTATTCTAGAGATAGTTCTTGCTGCACCTGAGGTATGAAGAGTTGCCAATACCAAATTTCAAGTTTCTGCTGCTCTAAGAGCTAATCTAAAAGTTTCTAAGTCCCTCATTTCTCATAACATAATAACATCTGTTGCTTGCCTTAATGAATACTTCAATGCATTATCAAAACTAATAGTGTTCTCTCAAACTTCTCTTTGTTCAATAAGAGACTGTTCGTTTTTATACACAAATTCTATTGGATCTTCAATTGTAACAATATGTTTTTTTTGGTTTTTATTTATATAATTTACTAAGCTTGCTAAAGTGGTAGATTTTCAAGATCATACTGATCATGTTACTAATATTAATCAGGATTTTTTTGTTACAAAATCTAATACTTGTTTAGGTACTCATAAATCATCAAATTCTGGAATATCAACTTTTATAGGTCTAAAGACAACTGAAAATCAATCTTTTTGAAAAAAAACATTTACCCTAAATCTCGAATATCATTTTAAATCAATTGAAAAATCAAATTCAAGATTTTTTAAAAAATCTTCTCTTTGTGATTTTGTCATTATAGATAAAATTTCATTATCTAAACTTTCTTTAGAAAAGACACTAAATCAATCAAGGTATATTATTTCTCAATCAATTTTTAATGCAGGTAAACAATTAGGAGCCAAAATTATATCTGATGCACCTTGTTCAAGTCCCATTTTAAGTATTTCCCCGATAATCATAATATTTTTGTTACAAATTATATAATTATATAATAACATATTATCAATATAAAAACAAAAACAATCACATTTTTATGATTGTTTTTGTTTAGAATTTATTATTATCTTAAATAATTTGTCTAAAAGAGAATTATCTTTTTTAGAAACTTCGTTGATTTTTTCTTTTAATAAATCAATTTTTACAAATATGTTTTTATCTATATTTCTAGTTTCCTCAATATTATGCAACAACTTAGATATATCTAAAATATATGTATTAAAATCATCATAAGTATTATTAATCATACTTGATATTCAAGAAGTGCCAGAAAATCATTTAATTCACTTTTTTGATATTGTTATAATATCCTTAAAAATATCTTCTTTTTTATGATTAAAATACAAAAGTGCCTCACCATACAATTGTCTATACAATTCCATAATAAGAGATACAGTAGAATCAACATAACCCTTTTTCTTTATTTCTAGGGAAGAAATAAAATCTCACAGAGAAGTCAAATCATCTAGAAAAGATTGATGATAATTTTTCTTAATATCCTCAATATCTTTTATAAGATCACTAATTGTTACATCTTCATCTAACATTTTAATTGATTTTATATTAATATTACTGTAAATAATAACAGAATATATAAAAATTAGCAAATTATAATATAATTTTTTTTAAATATCAACTAAATATCAATTATTTCTACTCATTTCAAGAAATATTTTATTATCATTTCATAAGTCCATCATCTTTCTGCAAAGTACTTTACTCAAGTTCAAGATATTCAAACTCAATGTCATAATCTTTGCTTTCATATTCATCAAGGATCCTTAACTGAGAATAAAAATGGAAAATTATTTGGAGTTAAACAGTCTGGTATTCATAAAGAATATTCACAAAATTTATTAAAACTTATAGTATATCAATTACTAGAACTAAAATACCAAGGTTTTATTATTTCTCAATTATAGCTTATAACCCTATCTGTTGTTTCATCAATTATTTTATTAATTCTTGGACTTCTAAGTTCTAAACCATATCATAAATATTTTTGGAATATATCCGGATCATCACTAGCTTGATAGAATTCTTTAGGGAATTTCCTAGCTTTTGTCATATACCACCTAGCATAAGTCCTAGCAGATATTATTATAGTTTCTATTTTTGAAGCATTTTCATAATTACTAACCTCTCAAAGTCATTTCAAATAATCTCTTAAGTATAATACATTTACAACATTTAATTTTCAATTTTTCACGTATAAAACTAAATTTCATCTAAATTTATTATCATTGTATTTTTTTTCTTGATCCCATGCTGGAATTCTAGTCCAAGACTTAATTTCTGAAAAACCTCATTTCTTAGATTTTATATAAACAATCTTCTTTTTTTCTCAATTAAGAAGTAAGTAATCTCATTCTTTTTTTATTTTATATTCCTTATCTCAAACTAAAACATCTATATGATCATTATGTGGATAACTTAATTTTACTCTTATTCTATTAGTTTTATCAAAAGATTTAACAGAATCTTTTTTTGATGCAAAATGATTTTTTAATTTAAAATCTGATAAGATTATTTCTTTTATTTTGTAATACAAATAATATTTACCATCATCAAAAGTTAAGTTATCAAGTTTCTCTTCTATTTTAACAAGCAATAATAGTTTTTTTCTCTCAGGAAGCTTATCAATTAAAACTCTTAATTTATCAATTGTCTTTTTTCAAGCTTTTATTGTTTTATTTATTATTTCGCTATTCTTATTAGCAATAGGTTTAAAACCTTTTGTATAAGAGATATTACTTTTTCTTAATAACTCTATTTGTTTTTCTAACTCATCTCAAGGACAAGATGTTATTCATGCATCTCTATGTCAGATTAAAGTAAAGTCTTTATAAGTATTTACTCAAATTTTGCATTTATCTAAATGACATTCTCTATGATAATCATAGGTCTTAGACAAATCTATTCAATACTTTTTAGTCAAATACTTTATAAGTTTATCAAGAGATTTATATTGTGAGTCTGTTATAGGCTTTTTTTGATAATTTCACATTACAGAAATAGAAACTGTAGATCTATTATTCCAAATAGCATGAGCTCATACCGTATAATCTCATCAAGCTCTTCATTCATATATTTCACCATTATATCATATAACATAATTATATCATATATCTCACCAAGCTCTATTTAAAGCATGATACTTATAAATTGCTTTTATTCACTCTTTCGAATTATCATATTCTGAGTAGGTATGATGTACAACTATGGCTCTTACATATTTTGTTTTTTCTATATTCCAAGCCAAAGGATGTCATTTCTCATTTTTTATTAATTGTACAAGGCTATTATTCTCAGGAAATACATTTATCAAATAAGAGTTTATTAAATTAACTTTTTTCTTTCTTCTCTGTCTATTTTCCCTTTCTTTTTTTGTTAATGGTTTTTGAGAAAAATTTTTCCAACTATTTAATATATCAACCCAATAAGTAGAATCTCTATAACGAAAACTTTCATTAGCTCACCATTCACTTCTTTTTATAATTTTTATCTCGTTAGAATTAGAAAAAACTGGTAAAAAATTAAAAAATAATAAAATAAAAAATAATAAAACTTTACTCATAATAATTTTTATGATAAAATATAAAAAATAATTTTAAAAATATACTAATGAAAATAAAAAAATTTACAATACTTGCTTCATTAATAATAATAGTAATTTCAAATATTTCTTTATGTTTTTGAACAACATGAGAAACAAATAAAGATAAATTTTTAAATATAAAATCTTCAAGAATTTCTGTAGTCTGAGTTGCAATAACTACTAATGTATGAATTAGATGAAAATATAATAAAAATGAAATTATTAAAAATACAATATTTAATGAAATTATATCAATTGATGGTATTTTATCTATAAGAAATAACAAAAAAGATTCTCTTATTTCAAATAATATAGCTTATATAAAAGAATACCTAAACTTACTAAAGTCTGATGTAAAAAAAATGCTTACTAAAAGCAGTAATACAAAAAAGACTTTAGAAACATTTATAAAAAAATTAGAAATTAAATATAAAAGTAGTGTTACTAATAAAATAAATTTAGAAAAACAAAAAATAGTACTTCAATCAGGTTTGGTTGATACTGATAAAAAAATCCAAGATATAAAAAGTAAAATTTCAAAAGATTTTAGAGAGTTTAACTCTATTGAAACAAACAAAAATATAAAAGAATATTTAAAACTTAGAGAACAATATACAATAATTAGAACCTACTTAATTTTTGTAAACAAATTTATTAATCAATATGATTTTCTAAATTCATATAATAAAAATTTACTTGATACATTAATAAACAATAAAGATATTATATCAAAAAAATCATTTGTTGTGATTCCTGATACATGAACTGACTTATTAAAACAGTTAGATCTAATAATTAGTGAAAGTGAATTTAAAGAAGAAAAAAAGAAAAATTAATTTTATAGATATACACATATGAAAGAAACATTAACATACAAAAACGATTCTCTTAAAGAAATAATTGAAGAAATAAATTCAACTGTTTTTTCTGAAAAAGAATGGATAAATAATAAGTTTTATAAAGTGGCTGAAATAGTATATAGTTATGAAACTTTTGGTTGAAAATGACCATTTGTAAATTTAACTCTTTTTTCTGATATATGAGAAATGGATATTAATGATTTTAAAAAAGCTAATTATGAAGAAAGAAAGGTATTAATCCAAAATGCTTCTGCTTTATTAACTAAAAAAATTAAAGAAAAAAAAAATTAATATCAAAGTTTTTAGAAGAAATCAAAAGCCTAGACTCAACATGAAACAAAGAACTAGAAAGTAAGAAAAAAATTATTATTTGATGACTTGAAGAAAATCTACAATTATTAGACTTATGTTTATGTTGAATACCTTTCGAGGAAGAAAAAGCATTAATAGGGCTATATTTCAATGATAATAAAACAGAAAATAAATGACTGATATCATCAGATAAAAGAAAAGAAATTAGAGAGAAATTAGAATTAATAAACTCATCTCTTTTTTGAGGAAAGTTGTCAGAAAATTCTGAATATGTTGAATGAAGCATTGATTATTATCATGGCAAATATAAAAATTATAAAGAAAAGCTAAATAAATGAGAAATTGAAGAAGAAAAAACATTAACAAAACAAGAAGTTATTAGATATGAGTGATATTTAAAAAAACTACATTTATTAGCTCCAGAATATACTCCTAAAGTTAGAAAAAAAACAGAAAAAGTTATAGACAAAAAATGGGATGAAGTTAATATATATAAAAATGACTTATTAATAGTTTTTGATAACCATTTTAAAGCAATTGAAAAACATACTTGAAATATGCCAAAAAGAGCATACTTTGATGAAAATGTATGAGGTGTTACTGATACACCAGAGTGACTTTTATACCCAAAAAATAATGAAAAGTTTGATTTTATAACTCTCTCTAGAGCAGCTAAATTATTAGGACATGAGATAGGACAACATTGAGTTAGCTTGGTTTCTCATAACGAACTAGTTTGAAATATTAGATGAAAAAATAATTTAGAACTAGCAGAATGAACAGCTAAATTAGTTGAAGATTTATTTGAATTTTGAGAGAATTTGTTAATTGACTCTACTGACATTAATTGAAAAAAAGTAAAAATAATAAATATAGAAAAATTAGAATATGTACCTAATTTTCCAAAAACATTAATGGAAGAAATTCTTACTGATAAAGAATTTTTAGATTTTTTAAACTTAAATAACAAAGTAGAAAACGACAAAACCTCGCCTATACAAAGATACCTAAGACACAAAAGAACCTGATTTCAAAGAAAAGATGTTACATATACAATATGAAGAATTAAAGCCGCAAAATACTATAATGATATTATTACATGAAAAAATAAATCATGAGAATTTTCTGATTTATTTATTGCGAAAGTATGATATGACCAAGTAGATGAAGCTAGATATTTAAAAAATAAAGTTGATGAAGAAAATAAATTAATTGATAAAGAAAATCAGAAAAAAGAGAAAAGAAAATTACCAGAAAACTTAATGTTTCATGAAGCAGTATACTTTACAATAAAACAAAGGGAAAAAAGAAAGAAAGAAAATAAAAAAGTGTGAAATGAAGTTAATGCATCTGAATTTTATAAATATATGCAAAAAAAATATCCATTTATGGATTTTACAAAAGAAAAAATTGATTCAATATCATTTTGATTCAAAGCTCAACTTCTCTGAGCAGTAAAAATGATTGAATCTGCAATCGCTAGTCACGATACAGAAGAAGAAGTTAAAAAAATATTAAACAGAAAATAATAGAAGCTAAAATATAGCTTCTATTATTTTTTTTGCTAAATTTCTAGATTTTCATTTTGATGGGAAGTGATGCATTCTGATTCATGGAGTTGCATTTATCTCAATTATTGCTCATCATCACTTTTTAATTCACATACTTATATCTTTACAAAAAAAATCAACTCAGCAAAATCATAATCAAGCTAAAGTCGCTATTTTCTCAGCTTGTTTTTTTACTTCTGGATGTATTATATCAGTTAAGTCTAAGGCCAGTCATCAACTTGATAAATTTGCATTTTGTCTAACAAAAATCTCTTTATCTTTTTCTAATACATAATCCATAGAATATCATTGAGCTTCAAGATATTTTTCTAACTCACTATCTACCTTAATATTACTCATTGGTGCATCATGATCACCTCAAATTCATCTTAAAGGGTTATTATTTTCTTTATCTATTAATTCTTTTATACTACTATTTCAATCTCACTTAACATATGGTGGAATTCTTTTTGTAACTGCTTCTACCTTTCAGTTAAGAACAATTATTCTATGATCTTCTCACTCTATTTGCTCTTGAACAACAACTCTATAAACAGATTTATCTTGAAAAGAAAAATCTAATCATCTTTTTAAATCTTCAAAGTTATTTAAATCAAGAGAGACTCAATCTCAATGGGCTCAATTAACAGGTTTAGATATAACAGGAAAATCTATATCTAGATTTTCTAAGTTGATACTATTATAATTTTCTCTATCTATGTAAATACTCTTAGGTACTCTTATATCATTACTTTCTGCAAATATATAAGTTAATTCTTTATTATTAGATATTTTTAATCAAAAAGCAGAGTTAAGTCAACAATCAACAGATTTAAAATATACTTTTTTTCACTCTTTCTCTAACAAAAAAAAATTATTTTTTTTTGACAGAATTCTATTTTTAATCCCCATCTTTTCTGCTTCATCAATAATTAATTGAGATGATATTGCCCAATCAGACATGAAATTATTTACCATATTTATAATTTTTTTTAGTAAAATAATTATTTTTTACAAAAAAATTATAAAGAAAAAAAAACAAAATACAATTTTTATTGGATATTTTTGTCATTATTTATATAATAAAAATGTAGATAATGAGAGAAGACATCTACTGTCCCTTTTAGGGAGAGAGGAAAGTCTGGACACCATGAGAACAAACATAGTAGATAACAACTACGGACTAAATATAATAAATAAAATTTAGTTACAGCAAGTGCCATAGAGACTATACTACCCTTAGGGGGAAATGTGAAAAGTCATTTGGTGTTTATTATGTTAATTTCATAACTTGTTTTTGAGTAAATATAATAAGCTACGAATGAAGATTTGTGTAAAAATAAATCTTGGTAAACCTTATGTGGTGCAATGGGAATGGTATTTTTTAGAGATTAGTGTTCTCTATTGTCTCTAAAAAATATACTCAGCTTGAGATTATAAGTGATTATAATCCTAGATAGATTGATGTTTAGATACAGAATCCGGCTTATTACTCTCATTATTTAATTAAATATTAACAAATAATTTTATGAATCTAGTTTTTACCTGAATACAATGATGCTGAAAATGAACACAAGCAAAAATACTTATAGAAAAACACTGATTTAAACTTATAGAAATGTGAGCCCAATTTAGAAAACTTGCAAAACAAGATTCTAGTCTTTGAAAAAATATAAAAGAAATTATAGAATCTTGAAATCTTGTACCACCTGAAATAACAGACAAAGTAATAAAAAAAATTATCAAAGAAAATAAATGAAAAAAAGTTATTTATGATTGATTTATTAGAAATAAATGAAATAAAAAATCCTTTGAAGAGGTTTGTGAAAACTACAAAGTAATATTTTTTCAACTTTCGGAAGAAAAAGCAAAAGAAAGACTTTTATGAAGAATGTATGACCCTGAATCATGAGAAACCTTTATGGCCTGAACTGAAGTTAATCCTAAAACTTGAACAAAACTTGTAAAAAGAAAAGATGATAATGAAAAATCTATTTTAACTAGAATAAATTTATTTATTAATACTACTTTACCTGTAGTTGAAATCCAAAAAAAGGAGTGAAAAGTGATTGAAATAAATGCAGATCAAAGTATACAAAATGTTGCAAAAGATATCATTAATGAACTAAAAAAATATGATGAATATCTAAAATAAAATCACAGAAAATAGTATTTACATATAATTTAAAACTAGATTAAAAATGCATTGATTTCAATTATGAAGAGAATTTAAAATATCAATAGCTGAAATATTAACTGTTTTTCCAGAATGAAAAATTGAATTAGTAAATAAACATTTATTAATTATAAATTGACTAAAAGAAGAAGAAATTTTAAAAAAAGCTAAGAATATTTGATGAACAATTAAAATAATAAAAATTGAAAAAGAAAATGATTTTAAAAATTTCATTCTAAAAAAAGCTGAAAACAATAGATGAAAGTTCAATTATTGAATTTCAGTTTTTTGAATTGATTCAAACTTAAAAAAAACATTAAACGAAACCAAGAGGTACTTGTCTTGAAAAAATATTTCTTCAAGATTTGTTAACAAAAATTTTGAAAATATTTCCTCAGCACAAATAATTCCAGAAAAATTAATTGAAAATAAATCTGACTTCACAATTTTAAGAGAAAAAAAATCTTCTTATATTTGATATACTATATGGACTCAAAACATAGAAGAATATTCAAAAAGAGATTATTCAAAATCAAGAGATATGAAAATATGAATGTTACCCCCAAAGCTATCTCAAATGATGATAAATTTAAGTTGAGGAAAAACTATTTATGACCCATTTGTAGGACTTTGAACAATACTAATAGAATCATTAGCTATGTGAAACAAAGAAGTTTATGGTAGTGATTTTAATCCTGATATGATAGAAGCATCAAATAAAAATATATCTAATTTTAGTAATACAAAAACAAAAATATTTTTGTTTGATGCAAGAGATATGGAGAAAAACACAATATTTTCTAACAATATTGATTCTATAGTTACAGAGTGATTTTTGGGAGAAATTATGACAAAAAAGAATATAAATTTGGAAAGAATAAATATTCAAAGGAAAAATCTTAGTAAAATGTATGAAAAATTCTTTTATTGATTAAAAAAGAAAAACTTTAGATGAAATATAGTTATCACCTTTCCTTTTTGGGAAATTGATAAAAAATATTACTATTTCATAGAAATTTATGATATTTTAAATAAATATTGCAATATTATACCATTATTCCCTAACTCTTTTACCAATTCTTATTGAAAAGAATTTCATTCAACAAAATCATGAAGTCTTTTATATAAAAGAAAAAATCAACTTGTATGAAGAGAATTATTTAAGTTGACAATACTTTAATATATATTATAATATATGCTATATTTTATAATATATTTAAACATTATCATGAAATGCTGCAATACCCCCCAAATAAAAGCTCTATGAATGAAAAATTTTGAGGCTCCTAATGTAGAAAACATTTGGAAAAATAGAAAGTGAATAGAAGTAACAATACCATGAGTATTTGAATACACAGATTCAAAATGAATAAAACATACAGTTTATAAATCAGAAGATTGAACATTTTCTGATATCAAATGAAATAATATTGATGAAGAAATTGATGAATCTTTATTAAACCCAAAAACTGAAATTGTAACAAGAATTGATTTACTAAATTTCCAATGATTAAATGATGAAGAAATAGAAAGACTAATAAATAATGAACTATTTACTGAAGATGAAAAAAAAGAGTGAATGAGTATAGATACCGAAGAATGAATTAGAAAAATTAATGATATATTCAAATCATGATATGATTTCTTATCAGATGTATGAAGAAAGATTCCTGAAAAATACAATAACTTTGTAATGTTTGGAGATAAAAATGAACTTATAGAGTTTTGCAAAACAACCCAAAAGAGTTGAACAAAAGATGCATATATAAATTGTATGTTAGCTAAATCGGCATCTATAGTAGGAGACGTATTAAATAACAAAGAACTAGAATATCTAAAGAAAAAAGAAGAGGTACTAATTTATATACTCAGCAAAAAGAAAGAAATTAATTTAAACTGAAATAAGTGAACCTTAGAGATATACTGAAAAAAAATAGATTTTTATATATCATCAAGAGCAAAATGAAAGTTTTCAAGTATGTTAAAAATAGGAAAAGATCCTATGTATTATAGCTCAACAATAATAGAAGATTGACTAGGTATAACTTTTTATATAGAGGATAAAGAAGATTCTACAATATTTTTAAACTATATTAATGATATTTTATTTTCTAAAAAAGAAGATGATGATATAAAAATAGAAACTAAATGAGATTTTATTGATATTGAAACCAATAAATGGGTGAAACAAATTGGTTATTTCATAAAAAAAATAATAGTAAAAAAACCAAAAGATTGAACAAGTGAAAAATATTCAGATCTAAAATCAAAAGGAAAAGCATATATACCAAACTCAACTGATGATTATGAAAAATGATTCTTATGAGAATGAGTTAATGTAGAAATAAAAATGGTTGATTTTGCAACAAAAAATGATGATTGATTAAGTTTCCATCCAGTATTTTGATATTTTAAATATGCAGAAGTATTAATAAGACAATTGCAGTGATATATCTCAGAAGCTGAAATAGAAAATATAGTTAATTTATTTTTTTATAACTTAGATGATAATCTTGAAGAAAAAAATAGACTTATTCCCGAATGATATGAAAAAACTAGAAAGCAATATTTAATAGAATTAGAAAAAGATTTAGTAGAAGAATGATGTTTGTCAAAACGAAACAAATCAAGACCTGCTAAAGAATCTGAATTAAGAGAATGATTAAAAAAATACTATTTAAGTAAACTAGTAAAAGTAAAAGTATGAAACAAACAAGAACCTTTTTTTACAACAGAAAGGGAATATAATCTTTCTCTAGCATGATACAGACAAAAAATGGAAGTGATTAAAAACTAAATTTAAGATTTTTTATGCTAAATAAAAATAAATAATTTTTTAAAATATCACAAAAAAATTGCATTTTTTTTTAAATATATATAATTCTTGGAAGTAAAAATTATCATACATTTTTTACTCTAAGTAAATTTTACTAATATAATCAAAATAATTATGGAAACTTCTCTAATCTTATTAAAACCAGATTGTGTTCAAAGAAATCTTATGGGTAAAGTTATAACTAGGTTTGAAGAAAAATGACTTACTATATTATGAATGAAAATGATTCAATTAAATGATGAATTAATCAATGAGCATTATGGTTTTCTATCTGATAAACCTTTCTTTCCTGCTATACAAGCATATATGAAAAGTTCTCCAATAGTTGCAATGGCTATTAGATGAGCAGATGCTATTTCTACAATTAGAAAATTATCAGGAGCAACAAATCCTGTTGAGGCGGCTCCAGGAACAATTAGATGAGATCTTGCTTTATCTATAGACTGAAATATTATGCATGCTTCTGATTCTAAAGAAACTGCAAAAGAAGAACTTGAAAGATTTTTTAAACCAGAAGAAATATTTGACTACGAAAGACTTGACCAAAAAGTATTATAAAAAAATTCTTGAGTTGAATAAAAACATGATTAAAAATCGTGTTTTTATTTTGCAAAATTTTTTTAATCTTTTAATATAATAAAAATAGTTAATATTATAAATATTATATATATGGCACAATACTATGACACATTATTATGAGAATATATAAAAAATCCATGAAATAGATGATTATCATTAGATAAGTTATCAAAACAAATATTTGAATATGAAATGATAAGTTATGATGAAATAACAAATAAAAAAAAGTTAAATTTCATAGATGTTCCTCTTGAAGAAGCAGCAAAGTATTCAGCCGAAGATGTTGTTATGACAAGTAAATTATTTACTACTCAAAAAAAAGAACTTTCTAATAACAAAATTTTAAAAGAAATAGAATTCCCACTAATAGAAGTACTAAAGGAAATGGAAATATCTTGAGTAAAAATAGACAGAAATAAATTAAAAGAAATTTGATTAACTTTAGAAAATGAGATAAAAAATCTTGAAAAAGATATTTACAATATATCAGAAACAGAATTTAATATAAATTCTCCAAAACAAGTATGAGAAATACTATTTGAGAAAATGTGATTACCTAAATGAAAAAAAACAAAAACTTGATGGAGTGTATGAGCAGAAGTTCTCAATGACCTTTCAAAAAAATTCTCAATTGCAGAAAAAATTGTAACTTATAGACATTATACAAAAATATTATCTACATATATAAACTGAATTTTAGAATTATTAGATGAAAATGATCTAGTTCATACCTCTTACAATGCAACTGTAACTTCAACATGAAGACTATCTTCTACTTCCCCAAATTTACAAAATATCCCTTCATCAAATTGAATTGCATGAGAAGTAAGAGCTGCTTTCACTTCCAGATTTGAAAAATGAAAAATAATGGTAATAGATTATTCTCAGGTTGAAGTTAGAATACTTGCAATAATGTCTCAAGATAAAGAGTTATTAAACTCATTTAAACAAAATATTGATATCCACCAAAAAACTGCTGATTTTATAGAAACTAAAGATAGAAAAATTGCAAAAGCAGTTAATTTTTGAGTAATCTATTGAATTAGTGCTTTTTGATTATCAAAAATGATTGATATTTGAGTAAAAGAGTCAAAAATATACATTGATAAATTTTTTGAAAATTACCCAAATGTAAGAGCTTATTTAGATAATACCATTAAAAAATGTGAGCTAACATGAAACACAGAAACTTTATTTTGAAGAAAAAGGTATATTGCATGAATTAATGATAAAAATAGAATCATAAAATCAGCAGCTGAAAGAGAAGCAATTAATATGCCTGTACAATGAACTAGTGCAGATATAATCAAAATTGCTATGATAAAAATAAAAAAGTTTATTGATAAAAACAAACTTAAATCAAAAATGATTATGCAAGTACATGATGAGCTTGTGTTTGATGTCTATCCATGAGAAGAAGAAATATTATCAAAAAATACACAAAAAATAATGGAAAATATTCTAATAAAAGATTTTGATAATACTGAAAACCTAGAACTAATACCACTTATTGCTGAATATTGAATATGAAAGAATTGGAAAGAAGCAAAATAATTATTTAATAATAACAATGAAAAAAGAACTTAGTCAAGAAGAAAAAATAGATTATATCTACAACACTCTTTATAAAAGAGAAAAAAGATATATAATAAATTTATATATAAAATGGTGAATTAGAGTATTTGTAATTCTTTATTTACTCTACTTTTATTTTTATACTATACCAGCATTAAAAGAAGAAATTATAAATTCTTTAAAAATAAAAATGCCTGAAATAAATAAAGAACAAATCATAAATAAAACCAAAGATATATTTAATTTTGATAATAAATAAAAATGCTTATAGATATTTTTTATGCAATTTGCCTTATAGCGATGTGAGTAGTAATACTAAAATACAGAAAAGTAGTTAGAACTTGGACAGGTACTTTTTATTGGGCTGAAAGAAGTATATGAAGATGATGAACATACTTAATTATAATGTTAATATGAGTTCTCCTTATATTTTTATGAGTTATCTACCCATTTTGATGAGTAGATTTATTAACTTGAGGAGGATGAGAGTTAAATCAAGGTGAATTTAAAGTAAATAAATAGCTTACCCCCCTATTGATATTTTATACACTCATTTTTTATTGAATTGCTGGTCTTTTTATTTTTTCAAAATACTTTTCCAAAATTGTATATCTTTGATTTTATTCCAAGAATCAATTAATTCTTTTTTAAAATCTTCATATTCTTCACTAGAATACTCAACAATTACTTTTTTATACACTCAATCTTTTCATTCAACAAAATCTATAACAAGATCTCACACCTCAAATTTTGAAACAAATTCAGTATCAGATTCACAAAGAAGTTTATAAAATAATAATTGTCTAAAATAATTTCATTCACCTTCTTTTTTATTTCACATTCTATCAATTCATTTCAAGGCAGATAATCATTTAATTTTTCATGTTTTATAGTCAATAAGAGAAACTTTTTCTTTAAAAAATGCTAATTGAGTTCAAGACTCCACATCTTGGGTATTATTGGTATTAATTTCTTCACTAAGTTCAATTTTATCAATAGTTCAACTAAGAGGAATACTCTGAAAGAAAATATTTTTTCTTCTAAAACTATATTCCAATTCTACTGGAGGTTTAGCTATTTTAGAGTACTCTTTATAGTATCATATTAATCAAGAAAGTCATTTTTCAATAAGTTTTTCCTTATCTTCAAAACTAAGTATTTCTTTATCCAAAAGCATTTTAAAAGTAACAGTCAAATATGATTCTTCTGGTAAACTTCACTCATTTTTATATTTTAAATAAAATAATTCTAATGTTCTATGATATACTTTTCAGAAAATAGTGAATTCATTATCTTCAAATGGATACTTAAAAACAACTCTATTTAAAAATTCTAATGGATCTTTTAAAAATACATTTAAATCAGATGGAGAAATTCTGTAATTTTCCAAAAATTCAGATATATAGTCAAATTCTCAATCTCAATATTCAACTAAATTATTTATTAAATCATTACTAGCTATTTCATATAAATGATTGTCATCTTTTAAGTTACTACTTGTTAAATCATCATAATATCACTTAAATTCTTCCAAAAATAAACTTGGTAAAAGTGGTTTGTTTCATATTCAAGCTGGAAAACTTAAAAATAAATTATTTTTTGCCCTAGTAACAGCAACAAATAACAACCTCCTATCCTCTTCCAAAGCTTTTTCTTTATCCAAAATCTTCTTTTCTTTTTCGTCCATAAATTGTAATCATTCTCAAGCAACTCAATAAGGAAGTTTAAGCTTATCTATAACTCTTTTTCACTCCCAGTTTCCATTATAAAGTCATGGAATAAATACTGTATCATATTCTAATCATTTAGAAGAATGAGCTGTCAAAACTTGTACTCAAGAAATAGTTTTCTTTAATATTTGCCTATTAAGTGGATAATTATATTCTTTATATAAGTCTAATTTTGATAATAATTTAGATATATTAAAAGAATTATCATTTTCATTCCAAACTTTTATTTGATTAAAAAGAGTATAAATATCTTGTAAATCATCAAAACTTTTATTTTTCTCAATATACTTTAAAATACCTGTTTTCTCAATAAAATAATTAAAAAAAGAAACAAGGTTTTTTTCTATTAATTCTCTATTATAATCAAAAATACTATCTCTAAATTCAATAAGTTTTTTAATGTCAAACTTAAGATTATCTAAACTTTGTCATTTATAATAAAAAAGTGAGCTTTGATTATTTTTTGATTCATCTATATTTAATTCAGATAAAAAATCCATCATTTTTATCTTAAATTTATTTGAATAATTTTTTATATACAAAAGTCTATTTATCTTGAAAACATCACTTTGATTTAGTCAAGAAATAGAGCTTCTCATAACATCAATCAAATTCTCTTCATTTTCATATGGTTTACTTATAACCCTTAAATATTTTAATATCAAATTAATAAAATCTGTTTTTAAAATATTAGTTTTTAGCTTACTTTCTACCTCTATAGCATTTTGCATTAATACATTAGACCACTGTTCAACTTCCCTATTTCATCTAACTATTATAGCTATTTCATCAAGCGGAATTCAAGATTCTATTTTATCTTTAACTTTACTAATAATAAATCTTCTTTCATCTAATTCATTATTAGCTAAATAAAAATTAGGATTACATTCACTCTTTCATTTAAATGAAACTAATTCTTTTTCTACTATTTTTATTTTGTTAGACAACCTTTCTTGATTATTTTTAATTAAACAAGAAGATAAGTCTAGTATATTTTGAATAGAGCGATAATTATTTTTCAAAACTATAAATTCAGTATCAGTATATTTAGTACTGAAATCAAGCATATTTTCAATATTAGCACCTTGAAAACGATAAATAGACTGATCATCATCTCAAACTACCATAATATTTGGTTTTTCTTGAGTTTCAGACAAAATAAGATCTATAATCTGATTTTGTGTATTATTAGTATCTTGGTATTCATCAAGCATTATAAACTGGTATTTTTCGGCATAATAATATCTTAAATCATCATCAACTGTAAATTTTTCTAATACAAAATTTATCATATCATTAAAATCATATCTTGAAGTTTTCCTTAAAATTTCATTATATTTTCTATAAAAAATAAGAAGTTCTCTCATTTTTCATATCTTTTTTTCATTATCTAACTTTGTTTTTTCATATTTTTTCAAACTAGGTTTTATATTTGATAACTCTTCAAGATATTCTTTTTCTTGTTCTTCTATAAGTTTCTCAAATTTTACAAAACTAATTCATTCTTGCTTAAGTATTCATATTTTTGATTTTATATCTCTCAAATATAAATAATTATCAAAATCTGAATATAAATATTCTAACTGCTTTTTTTCAATAAGTTCATCTGTTATATTCTTAATTATTTCTAAACTATCAACATCATCAATAGCACTTGAAGCCTTATACTCTATAAATTTTTCGGGAAAAGTTTTTATCACATCACTAGAAAAAGAGTGAATTGTAGAAACTCACACTTTATAAGCATCTTCTCATATAAATTTCAAAAGTCTTTCTCTAATTGCAATTACTCATGCATCGGTAAAGGTAGTAATCAATATGTTTTCAGGATTTACTCATCATTTCAAGATTATATTTGCAGTTCTTAAACCTATAATTTGAGTCTTCCCTGTTCAAGGACCAGCTACAACCATTATTTGCCCATAAATACTATCAACAGCTTGTTTCTGTTCATCATTTAATATTTTATAATTCTCATCAAATATTTTTGTATTCATAAAAGGTATATATTTATTACAGTTATTATAATAAATATATACCTTTTATAGTTTTTTGCAAATACATTTACTAGACAATATGCTTAATTATATATTTTTCAGTTTTTATCTAACCCGAGTTGATACTGCTCTTTGTCTTTTTTCATATTGTTGTAATCATGCACACCGCCGACTTCATTCTCATTGTGGTCACATAAGAACTACTTCATTTGATACCCGGAAAGTTATCGATCATCTTCATCAGTTGTCTTTCCATCAAGCATTCCGAGGAGCATTTTTATGATTTGTTCCCGTTACACATGGATCATCTACAAAAATTCACTCAACAACTTTGCTTGTTTTAATATCATTATAATCTCATGCATAACCTTTCCGTAGAATAGTTCACCAACTTCCTGTTTGTATATGATTACTGAGAGCTTCTATCGTAGTATGTTCTCTCCCTGATTGTTTAAGCTTAAACCTATCTATAAGAATAGCATGACGCAAATTCTGAGCATGAGATCTAACATATTTCATCAAGATTTTCTCTCATCATGGTACAAATCATGGCGCATAAGTTGCAGTTCATGCCTCCCGAGAACGAAGTAAAGTCCATCATCATCCAGATGTAGTCATATCACACTCTACTTTAAATGGCAGATCTCATCACGCTCCATCAGGATCTATCCAATAATCCCCATTTCACGTATCTCAACTATAGTTATATCATGGACTTGGATGTAAATATTCATTACATGACTTTGCATAGGTTTTATCACTCCATCTCCTTGCATTATCGTATGTAACAAGTGTTTTATTTGATTGTGTATATGATAAATCTACCTCCCTGAAATAAAGCCTCGTATGTCTTGGATCCATTTCCCGGTTTGGAGTAGTCGCACCTGGTTCACCAAAATCTCCATTTGGATCGAAATTCATATATTGCGCCATAAAACTTCTTCCTCCCGGATCCCGTCAATATTCACAATAACTTCTTCACATCCGAACAAATTTTGCATCATGTCAATCAACAGCAGGATAACTATAATCTAACATAACTGTCATATATTCACCATGACCTCGGCAACGCCGGAATGAATTTGTAGTAAGTGTAGTAGTGCTTGGAGCAGGATTCTGCATATTATAGTAATACTTTACTCCATTCCACTCATCGTTAAAAAGCTGCTTAGCTGCAATCCCAAATCTATTTGGATTAAAACAATCTATTTCATTATTAGAAATAACTGTTCATTGCCGGCAATGTATAGTATCTGCATAATGGTATCTTGGTCCTTTCATATGAACATATCTTGTCCAACCACCTCCATTATTGGTCATATCACAATATACCTTAAAAGCTGGTTTTGTAGCATCTGGTTTAATCCAGTATGTTCCATCACCAATCTCTCACAAGTAACGATGCCCTGCATCTTCTGGATATTTGTAATAATAACATGATTTTGCCATAGCACCATCTTCCCATCTTCTTGCTCCATTTTGCGTTTCTATAAATTTACCATAGTCTTTACAACTTCCATCCGGAGCATACTCAGGACAATAAGTTAAACTTATATCAAACTTTATATCAGCTTTGTATTCTCATGCCATTTTATCTAAATCATCTTCCACTGCTCATGCTTTAAAACGGAATGTATCACTATTCAATACACCAGAATCATTTACATTAAACGGAGAATTATTCAAAACCTGAGTGTCAGGCATTGGAGAAAGAACTTGATCTAAAGGATCATCTTCATAAGGATCTCTTGCATAACCCCATCATTTTGTTCAATTCCAAATTGGAATATTACCTGGACCGTAAATCATATCTTGATTTTTTGTCATTGAAAGAACATAAGGGGCTCAAATTGTTTTCACTAATACAACTTGCTCAGGTGATATAAATTTTAATCAATCATGTAAAACTCATATATCTTGTTCAGCTTTAAATACAATTAATTTTGGTCTATCTACATAAAAAACTATTTCATAAGTATTTGAATTTCATGAAATATTTTCAATACTAAATTCATATTTATATTTTCATGCCGTTAAGCCATTTATAGGATATAATGAATGATTTTTTCAAATATTTTTGTTAGCAAAATCTACATAACTTGATGCAATATCTGATCACCAATTTGTTCCATCATATTTATATAATTTTAGATCATCTGTATTAACATCTATTCATACACTTACATCTTCGTAAGTAATATCTAAAACAAAATTTCCTGTAGGATGAATACCTCCCTGTCAAATACTACTATGCAAAAAAGTTGGATAAGTTGCAGCTGAAACAAACCCAATTTTAAATAATATACAAATGATAAATATTATACTCTTTTTTAGCATTTTATTAACTTAATTCAAGAAATATAATTCTAAAATAAATATAACATATATTTTTTTTTAAACAAAGATAATATACAAAAAATAGATTGACAAATTGTAACTATTTATTATTAAATAACTTAAGCTTAAAAAACTTATTAAATTAATAGTAAGTTTTTTGAGAATATAGTGTTATAAAAATAAGAAATTCTATAATTTCTTTATAATAATATTTCTATATCTAAAATAGATTCAAGAAACTTCTTAAATTTTCTGAAAAATAAACAAGTGTTCATGCATAATAAGTAAAAAATTATGGTCTTTTGATTTTTTAACCCAAAATCAAGTAGCTTTACAGTTATGTTGAACTTTAATAATATCTTCTTTAAGAGCAAAACCTACTTTTAAAAATCTTTCCATAACTTTAAATGCAAGTGGTTGATACATCTTTTTTCTTCTTGTATCTCACATTAAAATTGCCAAAAATTTTCAAGGTTTCAAAACTCTAAAACTCTCGATAGCAACTTTCTCCATCTTATCACAAAATTCATCAATATCATGAATTTGTGATAAATCTCATTTTATTCAGTTAGAATATTTTATAATATCAGCATAAGGAGGGTGCATCAAAATAAAATCTATACTTTCTTTTTTTAGATTTTCATTCTTTTTTGTTGCATTATGTTTTTGAATTTCAACTCTTCAAAATTCTTCTTGTCATTCCAAATCTATTTCAAAATTTAATAAACTTTTTGTCAGTTTTATAGCTTCTGGATTTATATCATAACAAAGTAAATTTCTTCATAGGATTTTTGCTTCTATTGCTGTTGTTCCACCTCAAATCATAGGATCAAGTAAAAAATCTCATTTTTTAGAATATCTTAAAATAAGGTTTCTTACTACTTCAGGAGACCAATTTCCTCTCCATTTACTATTATGAGTCAACCAATTTCATCTTCTTGAAAAAGACCAAACAGAAGATTATTTTAAACTAAAAAATTCAGGTTTATCATCTTTTAATTCAAAACAATAAATTTCATTAAAATTTGTTTCTTTCAACCAAGTATTTTCTTTTTTTAAACTCAAAAAAGCATCTTGTTTTGATATTCAAGAAGAAATACCAATCAATTGAGAATTTTCCACATCTGGTTCAGTAGAAAAACTTTCTGGTTGATAAGTAAATCATTCATTTGTTAAAAAAATATATTTATTCATATTCTGTAAAATTATTTTATAAAAGCTTATATTTTCATCTTGATAAAAATTTTAAATATTTTTTATCTCTCAAAAATTGTAATTGTTGTCTAATTTTTGCTTTAATATTGTTATTTTCAGGATAAAGTTTCTGTAAATCTTGTTCAAAATTATATATTTCTTGTAAACTAAATTCTTCTTTTTTCAATTTTTCAATACATTTCATAATATCAAAAATCCATCATTTTGATTCTGATTTTTCTTTTTCTAAAAATTTTATTTTTTCCCATTCTTTCAATATTTCAGTTCTTGTTTTATAAGTTCAATTTTGGATATAGTGAATTTTTCAACTTTCAGGAATTGCTGAAAAATCAATATCAGACATAAAATAATTAGGCCTATTTTTCAATGCTTTTGGTCTTTTTATAATTATACTTTTAGTGAAAAAATATTTTGGAACAACTAAAAAATTGGTAATAGTAAAATCACCAGAATACTTTAAAACAAACAAATGCATTGGTTTTTCTTCTATTGTTTTTATAGCTTTTTCATAACTTCATCAAGGTATTTTTTTAGCAAATTTTCATTTTTCAGCTTTCAATTCAAAGTCATTTTTACAATCGATACAAAACAAATCATTTATAGGTTTATCTGTTTTATGTTTTTCCAAAGCACTTCAACAAATTGGACAAAAAATATTATTTGCTGTCCAATGTTCAGTAATTGCTTTTATAATCTGCTTTTTAGCTGATTTATTTTTTACTGATTGAGTTATTGGATGATTTAGGGATAGGTAAGGCATATTAACCATCTTTTAATTGTAAAATTTTTCAAAAAATTTTTTCATGTAAAGTTGAATTATCTATAATACTTGAAATTTCTTTTATTGCTACCTTAGAAAAAACCACTTTTTTCTTTTGTTTAATTGAATCTTCTATTTCAATCCAAATAAACTTTTCATGCAAATTGCTAATTTTAGAACTATCTGTACTATTTTTAATTTGAATTGGAAATTTTTTATCAGTCACCCATTGTAAATAATAACAAACTTGCTTCACAATAGGATTAGATATTTTATATTTCACTATTTTTTGAACTTCACCAACTAAGGTTGTTAATGAAATATGATTTTGCTTTCATTTAACAGTTTTTTCTCAAACTATTTTATAAATAGGCTTTCCTTCATCATTTGTTATTTTTCAAATATCTCATGCTTTTATTGTATCCAAAATTATATTAAATATATTTCCATTTTCATTTCATATTTCAATATCTCATCAAGATAAATTGAAGTCATTACTATTAAATCAATAAATTTTATTTTGAAGAGGATTTAATATTAAAACCTCTTTTGGGTTAATGTCAACCATTTCAGGTAATAAATTAGACCAAATTTGCATAAATTCTTTACTTTTCTCATTTGCTTTTACTTGTATAAATCTGTTGAATTCAGAAGTTCAATCATTAGCTTTCTCATTTTTTCATGAAATTCTATATATAACTTCTCAATGTTTTAATTTATATTTTGGAAAATTAGTTTTAGGAACCAAAATATCATTACTTTTTTCTATTAAAAAATAATAAAATTCTCTACTTCATAAATTAAAATGTTTTAAATCCATTCAAGTAGATTTTCCACAAATTTTAAATATTTTTTGCTCTAAAATATTTAAATCCAAAGTTTCTAATAATTTTAAACTATGACTATCTAATCAAACATCATCTATTTTTCAAGATTCTTTTATTTCTTCAAATCATATGAAAATAATTCCTCAATCTCAATTTCAAAAAGCTAAAATATCCTTAGAAAAATTGATAAGAAAATTCTCAATTTCATCCTTATCATCAAAAATATTTAAAGATTTTTTATAATCAATAATATTGTTTTCCTTAGGGAATATTCAATCTTTAAATTTAAGGATAATATTATCAGCTTTTTTTCTTAAATCATTTATAGTATTCAAAATCATATACTTATATTTATTATAAAATACAAAAATTATTCACATTTCTTCTAGCCTTCACAATTTCAAACTTAAATCATTTATAAATCTCTCTAATAAAAGGAGTATTATGATTTGAAAGCATAAATTTTACTCATTTTTTATCTAATTTTTTACAAACTTCTGCAAGTTTTCTTTGCATATCTTGTCAAAATCAACTTTTATCATAACTTGTAAAATTTGCACTTTCAGTTAAAACATCATAAGGTGGATCAAAATAAACAAAATCTCACTTTTTAGCTTTTTCTAAAACTTGTTCAAAACTTTGTAATTTTATTTCAGCTTTTGTTTTATTTAATAATTTTGAAGCATTTAAAATATTTTCTTTTTGGACTATATCAGGATTTTTATATTTTCAAAAAGGGACATTAAATTCTCATTTTGAATTTACTCTATAAAGTCCATTAAAACAGGTTCTATTAAGATACATAAATCTTCCTGCTCTCTCAATTTTATTATATTTTTCATTCCAATTTTCTTCTCTATCCCAAGATCTAATTTCTAAAAATCTTTTTTTTGAAATTTCTTGTTTTTCTAAAAATTCTATCAACTTTTGTGGTTTTGTTTGAATAATTTGATATAAATTTATGAGTTCTTCATTTATGTCTGACAAAAAACTTTGTTTTTTCTGTAAATTAAAAAATACTGCTCAACCTCATAAAAAAGGTTCAAAATAATTGTTAAATTCTTCTGGAAATAATTTTTCAAACTGTTTTATAAGTTGTCTTTTTCATCAAACCCATTTAACAAAAGGTTTTGCTTGTATTATATCTTTATTTTCTTCGAAAAAAATATCAGCTTCTAAAGAATTACTAAAATTCATATGTCAAAACCAAGATTTTACAACCTGGAAACCAAGTTCAAACTTTATAGAATATTTTAAAATTTGTAAATCAAAGAATGTAACAGTCCTTTCTTCCATAACTTTACTATATTATTATATATCAAAATAAATATATACCTTTTATAGTTTTTTGCAAAAAGAAAAAATTAATTTGTAATTTTCAAAGTTAATATGATAATATTAATATATATTATTTCCTCCAATAAAAATATGGAAAAAATTTATTTCTGGTATTAAATAAAAAGAAAGTTCAATATACTCCCCCCTCTCAAAAAAGTAGAATAGAAAAAATCTATTCTACTTCTTTGTTTAGCTTAAAATTTGTATTTCAAAAAAAAATCACTAAAATCCGTCTATCTAAAAGAAAGAATTAGTTTTATAAATTAATATTTTTAATATGAAAAAAAAGTTAGAACTTTTGATGCCAGCCTGAAATCTTGAAAAACTAAAATTTGCTTATGCATACGGAGCAGATGCATGTTATGTTGGTGTACCAATGTTTTCATTAAGAGCAAGAACAAATGCTTTTAATATGGAAAGCATAAAAGAAGCTGTTACTTATGCACATAATTTATGAAAAAAAATATATTTCACAGCAAATATATATGCACATAATGTGAAAATTAAACCATTTATGTCTCAATTTAAAAAAATGGTAGATATGAAACCAGATGCTTTTATTATGGCTGATCCGTGACTTATAAATATTGTCAGAAAAGAATTCCCAGATGTAGAAATCCATCTTTCAGTTCAAGCTAATAATACAAATTGGGCTCAAGCACAATTTTGGCACGAGTTATGAATAAAAAGAATTATTCTTAGTAGAGAAATTTCTTTAAAAGAAATGAAAGAAATTCATGAAAAAGTACCAGAAATAGAGCTAGAGGCTTTTGTTCACTGAGCTATATGTATGGCTTATAGTGGTAGATGTCTTATTTCTAATTATTTATCAAGCAGAGATCCGAATCAATGAACTTGTAGTCACTCATGTAGATGGGAGTACAAAGTTTTTAAAAATGAAAAAAGTGAAGAAGAACTAGAAACAGTAACTTGAAGACCAGAAGATTATGAAGAATTAAGTTGAAACTTTTATTTAGAAGAAAAAGAAAGACCTGGGGAAATTATGGAAATAGATGAAGATTCTTATTGAACATATTTAATGAATTCAAGAGATTTATGTGCTATTGATTATATAAAAGAGTTAAAAGATGCTTGAATAATTAGTTTTAAAGTAGAATGAAGAAATAAAACAGTAAATTATATTGCTTCTGTATGACTTGCATATAAAGAAGCTATAACAAAAGTAGAGGACTGAGAGGAATATGACAGCAAACAACTATCTGAGGAATTATTTTGAATAGCAAATAGATGATATATTCCTGGTTTCTTAGCATGAAATCCAAATGCTAATGCCCAATTTTATGAAAGGAATTGAAGTTATTGAACAAAGGTATTTCTTTGAATTTTAAGGGATTATGATGAAAAAAATAAAATGGTTAGAGTTGAAGTAAAAAATAACTTCCATACTTGAGAAAAAATAGAATTAGTTAGTCCTGAATGAATAAAAAATATAGAAATTAAAAAGATATTCAAAACAAAATTAAATCATTGAACAAAAAAAACTTGAGTTACTTTCACTGATAAAAAATATAGCTTTGATTTAGATAATTCCGAAGAAGTAGAAATCGCTCACTGAGGTTGATACGAAGTATGGATAAACTTAGATAAAAAACCATCTGAATTTAGCTTAATTAGAAAAGCGGGATGTTAGAATTAGCTTTTTTTATAATATTCATAATTTGAGTTTTTTCATTTTTTTCCCTCGCTCCTCGGGTACCAACAAAAAATAAAGACTTGAAAATTATTTCTGAAACAATAAATTTAAAAGCTTGAGATAAATTTTTAGAAATCGGGTGTTGAACTGCGAAAGTATCTCTATTTTTATCAAACAAATACCCAGAATCAAGAATAATTTGAATAGAATTATCCCCTTTTTTGTACATTATATCAAAAATAAAAGCATATTTAAAGTGAAATAAAAATCTAAAAATATTATATTGAAATGCATTAAAACTAAATTTTTCTGATTATGATAAAATTTATATGTTTTGAATAGAAAAAAGCCTAGAGAATATTATTAAACCAAAATTAGAGCTAGAATTAAAAAAATGAGCCTTTTTTTATTCATACTGCTTCAAAATGAAATGATGGAAATGAAAAGAAGAACAAATAAAAAAATCCAAAGGTAATATTAGTATTTATAAATATAGTTTGTAAAGTCTGTAACATATTTATTAATATTGTTATAATTAATATTTCAGGCTTCTCTAAAAATTATCATACTATCGTAATCAACTTGTTGATACCACTAAAAAAATTTGACTTTATATTTATTTAATTTAAAATAAGCTGACTTTATATAATAATTTTATTAGATATAATAATATGGAATCAAATAATTTAACTTTAAATGAAGGAGAGATTGGTAATCCCTCAGACTTTGGTGAAAATATTCTTAAAACAATAGAAGAACTTAGAAACCAATATAATGAAACTCTTGATCCAAAAATACTTGATCTTATGGAATTAGCCAAAGAAGAAATGGAAAAAAGAGCTGAAGGTTATTTAGGTTTTTATAGTTAAAATTAAACTTATTAAGATTGTAAACTTGAAAAAAAGTAATATTTAATATAATTGTTAAATATTACTTTTTTTAAATAAAAATAATGAAAAATTATACTTTTTTAATTCTTTGAATAATTTATTTTACATATTATTATCTAAACAAAGATAATAGTGCTTTAATAGAATCTACAAAATCTATTTACTGGTGAGATATTATTCTTTCATATGTTTCAGCATTGGTTTGAGCAATGACTTGTTTATGATTAATATGATTAATAAATAATAAATTAGATGTAATTCTAACTAAATTAACAAAAAAAAGCAAATCATTACTTGATGATATAATTTGAAGTTTTATTGTTAAATTTATTAATATAGCAAAATATGTTGCATCTTTTTATCTATTTTTTTATATTGCCAAAGTCCCAAAATATATAAAAGAATGAGTTGATGAATTCAGTTCAGTAATATTATCGATTGTCTTTCTTGTACTACTTAGCAACTTTGTTAACATTATTTTTCAAAAGGAGCTAATAATGAAGAATAAACTAAAAGCCATAAATAAAACGTTACTTCCTTTTGTAAACAAAATAATAATTGCTGTAATCTGGATAATATGAATTATATCTATATTATCAAATCTTGGATATAATGTCTCTGCTCTTATTGCTTGAGCATGAATTTGAGGTATTGCTGTTGCTTTGGCCGCACAAAAAACTATTTCCAATATGTTTTGAGCAGTTATTATATTATTAAATAAACCTTTTAAAATTTGAGATACTATAATTATAAATAATCATACTTGAGTAGTAAAAGAAATTTGATTGTCATATACAACACTTTTTGATAAATTTTGACATCAAGTTATGATTTCAAATGACACAATTATAAGTACATCTATAGAAAATTTAACTATCAGAAAAAATAGAAGAACAGATTTTACTATATGAGTAGTTTATTGAACAACTCTTGAAAAAATGCAAGAATGAGTCAGAATCATTGAAAAAATTCTAGAGAAATATGTAAAAGATGAGACTATATGATCATTTAGAGTGAATTTTGATATGTTTTGAGACTTTTCGCTGAACATTAATATTACATACTTTTCATTAATCAACGATGATTTCAAAAAATATTTAAAACAAAAAGAGCAAATAAATCTAGAAATAAAAAAAGAGTTTGAAAAATCTTGAATAGATATGGCATTCCCAACACAAGAGCTAATATTAAAAAAAGAAGATTAATTTACTTAAGGAACATCTGAAAAACTTCTTCGTAAGAATAAAAACTTATATTTTTTAGATAATTTTTTTACAAAATTTTTTACTTATGCCTTTGCATAGGGAAAAAATTTTAAGGAAAAATTAGCAAAAAAGATTATTTTTTTTCTAGATGTGAGTTTCTCAGATGTTCCTTAATCAACTCAAACCTTAAGGTATTTGTAAAAGTATCAGCCTCAACTAATTTAACCTTAACTTTGTCTCAAAGTCTAAGATTTTTTCACGAAATCAAATTTCTATATTCTAATAATTGTTCATTAAAAACTCAAGTAGATCAATCAACAAATCATTCTGTTGTATCTTTTAACTGAACAAATAATCATTTTGGTATCATTCAACTTATATTTCATTCAAATTCCTCTCAAATTCTATTTTTATAATACCTAACAATAAAATAATCTCTCACCTTATACTCTAATAATTCTGCTTTTTTTTCTTGAGTAGAAGTTTTCTTCGCTATTATTGGAAGTTTAGATTTGTATTCTAATATTTTTCTCTTATTAAGAGTTTTATTAAGTTTTTCTTTTATTATTCTATGAATTTGTAAATCAGGATATCTTCTAATTGGAGATGTAAAATGACTATAAAAATCTAATCACAAACCAAAATGTCAGTAGTTTTCATGAGAATATATTGCTTTTGTAAGAGTTCTTAAAATCATCTTTTGGATAAAAAGAACTTTTTCTTTATCTCATTTACCTATTAATTCAAGTAACTGAGCAAACTCTCTAGTATTAGCTTTTTTAAATCTATATTTTATTCAAAATAAATCTAATATTCACTGTAATTTCTCTACATCTTCACTTTTTGGTTCTTCATGAATTCTATATAAAAAAGGATATGAAGAAAATTCTCTTGATACAGACTCATTTGCCATTATCATAAATTCTTCTATAAGTTTATTTGATTTATATTTTAGATATTCTATAATTTCCTTTACTTTTTTCGTTCAATTTTCACTTTCCTCAAAAATTATTTTTGTTTCTGTAAAATTAAAATTTAAAACTCATGAAATAACTTTAGCTTTTTCTATTTTTTTTCTAAGTTCCTCGGATAAATGTAATGATTTTAATAATACTTCATTGACTTTTCATCAAAACATCAAATCTGCTCATAATATTTTTTTTCAAGACACAATTTCATCAACTTCTCTATAAGTTAGTCTATAATCACTTTTTATAATACTTTCATAAACTCTTGATTTTTTTAGTTTTCAATTATTATCAAGTCTAATTTCGCAAGTTAAAGTTAGTTTTTCTGTATTTGGGTTAAGACTACAAAGATTATTTGAAAGTTTTTCTGGTAGCATAGGAATAACTCTATCAGCTAAATATACTGAGGTTCATCTTTTAAGTGCATCTTTATCCAAATAAGAATTTTCTTTTACATAATTACAAACATCAGCTATATGAACATATAATAAATAATCTCAATTATCCTTAATTTTTATACTTATTGCATCATCTAAATCTTTTGCATCTTCTCAATCAATAGTAAAAGTCAAAAGTTTTGTTAAATCTATTCTATTTTTTCTTTCTTTAAAAGAAATTTTATTATTAAATTTTTCTAATTCTTTTTTTACTTCATAACTAAATCATTCTAAAAAACCTGACTCTAAAATAATAGAATCTAAGTCTATATTATCATTATCTTTTTTTCATAGTATTTTTACTACTTTTCATTCTGGTCTTCTTCAACTCCAAGAAATAATTCTAACTCAAACAATATCATTATTTACGGCTCAAAACAGATTTTTATTAGCTATAAAAATATCTTTATTTAATAATTTTTCTTTTAAAATTACAAATCAAAAATTATTTCATTTAATAATTTTAATCTTTCAAATAAATATATTATCTGCTCTTTTAATTATTTTCTTTACTACTGCCTCTGTTTTTCATCTAAAAATTTTAACTTCTGCCAAAACCTCATCTCAACTAATAGCTCCATTTCTATTAAAAGAAAAGACATAATATCATTTTTTTTCTCATTCAACATCAATAAATCAATAATCTCATACTTTATTATGATTATAAACTCATCTTATTGTTTTTTTTGGTTCATAATTTTTCATCAAATTTACTTTATTTTGTTAATAGCTAATTTAAGAAATATTTGAAAAAACTCACATCTATAAAAAATATTCTTTTTGCTAATAATATTATTATAATTAAATTTTGCAATTTAAAAGTTTTATATATAATCTATAAGAATTTTTTATGGGGCTTTTTTTATTAAGAGCTCCACCATATGCCCAGATGGTGAAATTGGTAGACACAGGGGACTCAAAATCCCCCGACTTCGGTCATGAGGGTTCAATTCCCTCTTTGGGCACCAAAAAAAATTATAAAAAAAGACTAAAAACTCAAATTTTTAGTCTTTTTTTAGTTAATCAATAAAAGTATTTAGTTTATCTTCAAGTTTTAGAAGCTTTTCTTTTGCTGAATTTTTCTTCTCCATTTCAGATCTTACCAAATCTTTTGGAGCATTTCTTACAAAACTTTCATTAAGTAATTTCTTATCAAGAATTGCAATATATTCTTTAGTATCAATTATCAAGTTTTTTAACCTATCTACTTCTTTTTCTATATCAAGAGCATTAGAAGTATCAACATAAACTTCAACTCAAGCTTTAATTACTCAAAAAGCTAAATTTATATCTGTAACTTTTTTTGAAGTAATTTCTATTGTCTCAGCCTTTACTATTCATCAAATCAAATCCAAAACTTCAGAAATTATTTCCTTATTTTTATTTTTTGCATAAATTTGTACTCAAATAGTTTTATTAGGCATTATATTATTCTCTGCCCTAAGGTTTCTAATAGTTTTTATTATATCTAATATTAAATGATTTTGTTTTTCTATATCAAGGTTTCTTTCTATATTAACATTTCACCAATCAGAAATAATTAACTCTCAAGTAAATCATAATTTAGAATATATCTCCTCAGTTACAAAAGGAATATATGGATGCCATAATTTAAGCAATTTATTTATAACAAAACTTATAACTTCTTCATGATACTTTGAACTATCTTTAGTTAACTTAAATACTTCTATATAATAATCACAAAATTCATTTCTTGTAAAAACTTGTAATTCTTGTCAAATATCTGAAAAACTATATTTTTCCATTCAAGAAGTAACTTCATCTGATAAATACTTGATTCTACTTAAAATCCATTTTTCATGAAACATAAGTTCATCATAATGTTTTATCAAAATTTTCTCAATATCATCAATATCAATTCAATCTAACTTTCAAGTTAAATTAGTTCACACAAATCTACTAGCATTCCATAATTTGTTAATAAATATCATATTATTCTCAACATTATCTTCATCAAATTTCAAATCATTTCAAGGAGTATTTCAAATTGACAATGTAAGCCTCAAAGCATCAGTTCAATATTTATCTATCATTTCAATTGGGTCAACTCAGTTTCATAATGACTTACTCATTTTTCTTCAAATTTTATCTCTAACTAATCAATGAAAATATATCTTTTTAAAAGGGGCTTTTCATGTAAACTCATATCAAAATAGCAACATTCTAATTACCCAAAAAAATATTATATCATGTCATGTTTCTAAAACTGAAGCAGGATAAAATTGTTTAAATAAATCTGGTTGCTCAGCTCCCCACATATCATAATCAAGTATAGCAAATGGCCATAAAGCAGAAGAAAACCAAGTATCTAATGAATCTAAATCTCTTTTTAACTCTATATCTTCTTTCTTATAAAATTCTCTTGCTTGCTCATAAGCTTTTTCTTCAGTTTCGGCACAAAATATGTGTTCATCTGGTCAATACCATACTGGTATTTGATGTCACCAAATAAGTTGCCTACTTATACACCAGTCTCTTAAATTAAATATCCAATCTTCAAATATTTTATTAAATCTCTTTGGTATTATCTCAAAATCCTTTTTTCTATAACCAGATATTACTTTCTTAACAATTGGTTCAATTTTAACAAACCATTGTGTTGAAATTATTGTTTCTATTTTTGCATGACTTCTATCTCAATATCAAACTTTTGAAATATGAGGCTTAATATCAACTAAATTTCATTTTGATTTAAGTAATTCTACTATATTTTCTCTAGCAGTTTTAAAATCTTGACCAGCAAAAATTCAAGCTACTTTTGTCATTTTACCGTCCTTTCATATTACTATTTTGTTTAATGGCAAATTATGTCTTTTTGCTACTTGAAAATCATTTTGATCATGGGCAGGAGTAATTTTTACTGCTCCTGTTCCAAATTCCATATCAACCATTTCATCACCTATAAGATCAATCTCAATATTAACAATTGGAAGGATTAATTTTTTTCAAAGTTTCAAAAGTTTTTTATATCTTTTATCTTTAGGATTAACTGCTACAGCGACATCTCAAAGCATTGTTTCTGGCCTAGTTGTTGCTACTATCACTTCTTTATCTGTTCAAGCTACAAAATAAGTAATGTAATACATTTTTCATTCTTCTTCTTTGTATATTACTTCTTGATCAGAAACAACTGTATCTAATACAGGGTCATAATTAACCATGTATTCACCTCTGTAAATAAGACCTTTTTTATACAAATCACAAAAAGCTTTATTTACTCTTTTATTCATATCTGGGTCTAGTGTAAACTTCTCTTTTGTCCAATCACAACTAGTTCACATTTTTCTAAACTGATTTTGTATTTGACTTCCATAAGTATCATTCCAATCATAACATTCTTTTAAGAAATCTCAGCGAGACATAGTATGTTTACTTTTTCATTCACTTGCCAACTTCTCTTCAACTTTTATTTGTGTAGAAATACCTGCATGATCTGTTCAAGGTATCATCAAAGTGCTATCTCATTTCATTCTATGATACCTAACCATTATATCTTCTAAGGTTAACATAGAAGAATGACCAACATGGAGTTTTGATGTTACATTTGGAGGCGGCATTGGGATATAAAACTGTTCTCAAGTTTTAGAATCTCTTGGTTTAAATTTACCGCTTTCTTCCCAATTTTTATAAAGTTTTTCTTCAAAATCTTTTGGATTATACTTTTTTTGAAAATTTGTTTTCATTTAATGTTTTTAGTTAAAAATATATAATAATTGCCTGTTATTTAATTTTTAACTGACTCGCACATAATAATATGTTGTCATATTATTTCATATTAATAAAAAATAAGCTTTTTACATTATAGTAAAAAGCTCTAAGATTCAAAATTTATTTAAATTATATAATAATATAATTATAAAAAAATGGTATAAATAAAAAACTAACTATTTATTTTATGTGTTAAATACATTTTTAACTAAATTCTTATTATCAAATGAGAATTTATAATTTTCTAAATACCTAACTATTGAATAAAAAATACTCCATGCATCACTATTATCATAAAAAAAACTATTTCATTCATTTTTCATTGGATTAAATTCTTTTAAAATACTTCTCATATAATTTTTTTCTGGGATAATCGGAACTATACCTTTTTTTAAATAATTATCTATTCAAACTACATTATTATCTGTCACTATAAAATCAAATCAAGAGTTAATTTCGTCACTTTCAGAAAATACTATATTATTTGCATCAATATCAAAATTATTTTTTGTATATACAACAAAATTGACAGGAAGAGCTCTACATCAAACTAGAAGTTGCTCCAAAACATTAATATCACTAATAAGTATAATTCAAAGAGCCTTATTCTTTTTTAAAAAATTATAATTTTCTTTTATTAACCTAGAATTTAATTTTTTTTCTTTTAAAAGTTGAGATATGTTCATTAATACCAAAAGTTACTTTAAATATTATTCTTTATACAAAAATAATTCTACCATACTAATCAAACAAAAATCAAATAAAATAAATTGACAAAACAGATATAAAATGCAAAATGATTAAAAATAAAATTTAAAAAATTAAAATTAATGAAGGATTACTGGAAAAAAGAAGCTGAAAAATGAAAAATGTGTTTTCTAGCACCAATGGATTGATATTGAGATAGTGCTTACAGACAGACTATGAAAAAAATTTCTCCTCATATATATTGTATAAGTGAATTTTATAGTGCTGATTGACTTGTATATTCTAAATTTTTAGCAGATAGTGTTTTACCACATACTGATATAGAAAAACCATTGGTTATACAAATTTTTTGAAAAGATCCTGAGAATTTTGCAAAAGCAGCAAAAATAATAGAAAACTATAATGTAGTTTGAATAGATGTAAATATGTGATGTCCAGCAAAAAAAGTCATAAGAAGTGGTCATTGAAGTAGTTTATTCATAAATCAAGATACTGCTTTCAAAATTATTGAAGAATTAAACAAAGCAACAAAACTCCCAATTTCAGTAAAAACAAGATTAAGTTTTGATTGAAACCAAAGTTTGATTAAATTTGCAAAATGATTAGAAAATGCTTGAGCAAGTTTATTAACAATTCATTGAAGAACAGCTAAACAAGGCTATACTTGAAAAGCAAATTTTGAGAATATTTATGAATTAAAAAATCATATAAGTATACCTATTATATGTAATTGAGACATAACAAATTATGATGATGGAATGAAAAAAGTAAAAAATCTGGATTGATTTATGATAGGTAGATGAAGTTTTTGAAATCCATGGTGTTTTTTACCATGAGAAAATAATCCACCCTTATCTGAAATATTAAATATAATGGAATTTCATGCAACAAAACTAGTAGAAACAAAATGAGAAAGGAAATGAAGTCTTGAAATAAGAAAACATTTAGTTCAATACCTAAAAAACTTCCCTTGAGTAAAAAAATATAGAAAAAAATTAGTTACAACAGAAAGTATAGAAAATAGTTTAGAAGTAATTAATGAAATAAGAAATGAGTTTAAAGATTCTTTAAACAAAAAACCTAGTGATATTGTGTAAAAGGAGTGAAATAAATAAATTAACTTTGAGACAAATTTGAAAAGTTTTATAATATGATAAAATATACTAGATAATTATTAAATATGGAAAATAAAATAACATTCTCAGATGCAATAGAAATGGTAATGAAAAATAATTGATATTATGCCCCTCTTTCTTTAATTTATAAAGAATTTTCAAAATATAGAGAGAAAAGTTGAAAAACTCCTGATAAAACTATTCAAGAAAGAGTTCAAAGAGATAAAAGGTTTTCTAAAATATGATTCTGAGTTTATGCACTAACTGATTTTTTAGATAAATTACCAAAAGAAAAGGAAGTAAAAACAGAAAAAGATAAAATTGAAAGAATGCATTCAAGAGTTCAATGAATGTTAATAGAAATATGAAATATGAATTGATTTGATACTTATACTCCAGATATTAATTGAATTTTTGATAATAAAGAAATATGAAAATTAACCACTATAAAAAAAATTCCTCCATTTACATATGATAATATAATTAATAATTCAATTAGGTTTGTTGATGTAATATGGTTTAATGAAAGATGATTTCCAGCAAAATTAATCGAAGTAGAAAACTCTACAGATTTTAGAGCAGGTTTTATTAAAATGAATGAAATTCAAGATTTTAGAACAGATTTCTTATTTATAGCACCTGAAACTAGAAGGTCTAAATTTGATATTGAAAGAAAAAAAATAGCTTTTAAGAATATAAAAGAAAGATGTTTTTTTGAAACATATGATTTTGTAGAAAAATGGTATAAAAATCAAATAGAATGAAAAAAATATAATTTATTTATATAAAACTCTACTTATATTCTGTAGATTTTTTATTAGAATTTTATAAAATAATCTATTGTTTAATATATGAGATTATTTTATGAACTACATAGGCTCAAAAAAATCTTTGTTAGAATTTATAGAAAAATCTATAAATTCTGTTGTTTCAGAAAAAAATTATACTTTTTCTGATCTTTTTGCTGGGACTTGAATAGTTTGAAGATATTTTAAAGAAAAATGACATAGTGTTATAGTTAATGACTTACAATATTATAGTTTTGTACTTAATAGAAATTATATATGAAACTATACAGATTTGTATTTTACTTGATTACTTAGTGAAATTCCTGAATTGTTAGTTGGAGATGTAAATACTTATAAAAAAATAGTTATTAACTATTTAAATAAATTACCAAATAAAAAAGGTTTTATTTATAAAAATTATTCTGCTTGATGAACTAAATGAAAGGAGTATGAAAGAATGTATTTTAGTGATGAAAACGCAATGAAATGCGATGCAATTAGATTTAAAATAGAGAAATGGAAAAAAGAAAATAAAGTTACAGAAAATGAATATTACTTTTTACTTGCAAGCTTAATTGAATCTATTGATAAAGTTGCAAATACAGCTAGTGTGTATGGTGCATTTTTAAAAAAATTAAAATGCTCAGCTAAAAAAACTATGATTTTAAAACCTGCAGATTTTTATTTAAATAATAACAAACATATAGTTTATAATTCAGATATAAATGAATTAATAAAACATACTTCTCATGATGTTGTATACTTAGATCCACCATATAACGCAAGACAATATTCAGGAAATTATCATATTTTGGAAACTATTGCAAAATATGATAATCCAAAAATAAAGTGAAAAACTTGAATGAGAAATTGTGAAAAACAAAAATCAGATTATTGTAAAAAAGCTGAAGTAAAAAAATCATTTAGAGAATTAATTCAAAACATAGATGCTAAATATGTTTTTTTAAGCTATAATTGTGAAGGCCTGATGAGTTTTGATGATATTAAAAAAATTATGTCTGAAAGGTGAAAATATTGAGTTTTTACAAAAAAATACAAAAGATTCAAAGCCGATAAAACTGAGGCAAGAAATCATAAAAAAGATAGTGTAACTGAATATTTACATTATGTTGTTATAAAATAAAATTATTTTTAATTTTATTTTACTAAAATTATTTTTTTTATATAATACCCCGGTGCCTTAACTTTATAAATAAAATTAAAAATGAAAAAAATAACCTTATTAATGATTTTTTGATTACTTTTAACTAGCTGTACTCAAAATGAAATTAAAAACAATGACAATTGAATAAAAAATAGAGAAAATGTACCAAATTGTTCAGATATGCCAAAATGATATAGCTGACAATGTGCTAATAATACAAATAATTCTAAAGATACAACTAACCAAAATGAAAATATGAAAACAAATTATCAAACACAAGCTCCAAAATCTTGAGATATAATAGCTGTAATGAAAACAACAAATGGAACAATAAAAATTAAATTGTTTATCAAAGATGTTCCTAGTGTTGTAAATAATTTTATATGACTAGCAAATAAATGATATTATAACTGAGTTACATTTCATAGGGTAATAAATAACTTTATGATACAATGAGGAGACCCAGAATGAACTTGAATGTGATGAGAAAGTATTTATTGAAAAAAATTTGATGATGAATTTAGTGATAAATTATCAAATATAAAAGGTTCTATATCTATGGCAAATGCCTGACCGAATACAAATTGAAGTCAATTTTTCATAAATCAAGTAGATAATACAGGTTTAGATTTCAATAAAGAGCCTTCCACTAGTAAACATGCTGTTTTCTGACAAGTTTATGAAGGAATGGAAAATGTTAATAAAATTGCAAAAGTAAAAGTATGAGCAAATGACAAACCTGAAAAAGATGTAAAAATTATTTCTCTTGAAATATTCAAATTAGATTGAACGAAAGAAGTTGAATATAAAATTAATGAAAAAGAAATAGTTGAAAAATATAATGAGAAAAAGAAAGAAAAATTAGAAGAAATGAAGAAAAAAGTTATCTCTGTATGAGACACTATTTCAGTTAATTATACTTGAAAATTAGAAGATTGAACAGTTTTTGATAGCTCTCTAAATCCATGAAGAACTCCCCTTGAATTTGAAGTATGAGCATGAAAAATGATAAAAGGATTTGATAATTGAGTTATTTGAATGAAAATCTGAGAAAAAAAGACTTTGACTTTATTACCAGCTGATGCTTATTGAGAATATGATGAAAATAAAACTCAAGATTTAAAAAAAGAAAGCCTAAAAAGCTTTGAAGATGCAGGTATTGAATTAGTCGCTTGAGCTGAATTACCAACTCCTCAATGAAAATTCAAAATCAAAAAAGTTGAAGGTGATATAGTTACAATAGATATAAATCATGAACTTGCTTGAAAAAAACTGATTTTTGATATTGAAATAGTTGAAATTAAATAAATCTAGTAATTTAAAATAGTTTGATATATATTAGAGAAAAAAAAATATATATATCAAGCTATTTTTTTTGTAACAAAAAAACTTATGTAGTAAACTAAATAATAGTATACAAATATAATTTTTTTTTATGAATAAAACAAAAACAAATATAGTAATAAAAACGTATATACAGAATATAGCAAACCAAGTAAAAACAATATATGAATATACCAAAGAAGAAAATATAAAATATACTAACAAACAAAAAATCAAATATATGAGCAGAAATATGTTCATTCATAAAGATAAGGTAGACTTTATAAACGAAATTAATTCCCTAAAACAAAAATCTATTTTATCTGAAGATTCTTATTCTCATTTAAGAGACCTAATTATGAAATTATCGGGTGAAAGTAATTTATTAGATACTCCTAAACAAAAAATAATTGAACTAGAAATTGCAAATAGAAAAATATTAGACTGGCAAAAATGGAAATTTGAATTAAGAAAAAAAGATTTAAAAGAAAGAACTAGATTAAAAATCTCAAATCTTTTTGAAAATTATGATAACTATATGTGGGAATGAAAGTTAGCAACATTCTCAGAATTAAGGAATTTATGAATAGCATTAGAAAAAAGAATATAATATGGCAGAAAAAGAACAATTAAATAATCCTGATTTATCAGAAAGAATTGATAAGGCAAAAGAAATAGTTTTAAATGCAATTGAAGATGCATTTTATGAGGTTGCTTCTGATACTGAAAAAGAATTATACGAAAAAGTAAAAGAATTATCCAAAATTAATGATAGGTTTTTTGATGAATCTATAAATATATTAATCAAACAAATAAAAAATTCTCCTTCTTGAAAACAAAGAGACTTATTAGAAAATCAAATAAATGAACTAAAAAAGATAAATAAACTATACAAAGAGTTTAAAAAAGTAAAAATGACTAGAAAAACTAATACAGAACTTAGTAGTTTATTTAATGAAGTATTAACTGAAATAAGAGATTTTAGAGAAATAGAAAATGAAAGAGAAGAAATAGAAGAAAAGTTTGAAAAAGAAAAAGAAAAGTTAAAAGATAAGGTAATTGATTGAAGTTATAGAGATTTAGTAGAAAAAAGCATTGATATAAAAGTCTTATATTTAGAAAGTATTAATGAAACTAAACAAATAGAAGATTTTTATAATCTCTTTACTATAGAATATATAAATTTATTAGATAAAAAGGGAAAATGAAAAGATTTTCCAGATGAATCAAACTTTAATGATTGACTAAATTTAAGTGAACCTGATTTAATATATATAGTTAATATTGTTATAAAAAAATTAGACTTAATAAACAAACAACCTGATTTTAATGAAATTGAATTCAGGATTAATTGATGAACAAAAATTATAAGTATCGATGAAATAATAAATAAAGAAAAAGAAGAAAATAATAAAGAAAAATTAAAAACTGAAATTATAAAAGATTATTTTTCTTTAATTGATCTTTTTAAAAAAAATGATTTTAAATGACTATATTCTGGGATAAATAATTCATTATCTAAAGATTGAAAAGATTCAATAGAATTATTTAGAAAAAAAACTATATCATTTTCAAGAGAAGAAGTGTTTACTCTACTAAAAGATGCTTATAAAAAAGATTCTTGAAATAAAGAAAATTTATTTTTATTAGTTCCATTTCTAGAAATATACTGATTGTGAAAAGAAACGCTTAAAACACTAGATTATTGACTAGAAAACTATATTTTATGAGGAATAGTAACTCTCCCAGATGAAAAAAGAAAATATAAAAAAATAAAATTTACTAAAGAATTCATTGAAAAAAATAAAAATACAATGTTAGAAAACCTAAAAGTATTCTTTTCATATTTAATGGTGATAGAAACAAGTTGATGAAGATTAGATATGGAAAGTTCAGCTTGAGCAAAATGAGTTGTGCAATTTATGGACTGATATAAAAACTGAAAAAAAATAAAAAATTGACAATGGTCATTCAAAACTGCACTAAATAGAGCAAAGAATTTTTGGTGAAAAGACAAACCAAATTATATTAGTGAAGCAGAAAAATGGTGATGAAGAATTAAAGTTGATGAATTCTGACCTGACAAACAATTATCAATATGGATTTCAGATGCAATTATGAGAGAAAAAACAAAACCCGAATTACTTATGTGAATACTATTATGAAATGTGTGGTCAGCTAAAGAATACTATAAAAAAAAGCACAATACAGAAAAATGAAAAGAAGTTAGTGATGTAGTAAAAAAAAGAACAAGATTTTTTTCTAAAAGATTTATACAAATTAAATAAAATTGCAAAAATAAGTTTTTCTCTTAAACTCTCTTAATGTTTAATATTAAGAGAGTTTATTTATGAAAAAATGAGAAATAATAAAAAATGTAGAGATTGAAAAGCTTGTTTTTGGTTGAAAATGATTTGCAAAACTTAAATCAGAAAATATTGATGATAATTGAAAAACTATTTTCATAACTTGATGAGCTATACCTTGATCAATAGTAAATTTAAAAGTATTAAAAAAAAGAAAAGATTATTTAGAAACCCAAATAGTTGATATAATCAAAAAATCTAATATAGAAAAAAAACATCCAAATAATATATATTGAGAGTGCTGATGATGTAAATGGGTAAATATTCCATATGAAAATCAGTTAGAAATAAAAGAAAATCAAGTTAAAGAAAGTTTTTTTCATATAAAGAAATTTCAAGAAGATATAAATATACAAAGTATAATCCCCTCTCCTATAATTGATTGATACAGAAATAAAGTAGAATTTAGTTTTGGTAAATATATATCACATAAAGAAAATAAACAAGAGCATTTTAATGTCTGATTTCATAAACAGTGAAGTTTTAGTCAAATAGAAGATTTTGACTGATGTATATTAACTGATGAATTAACTAATAAAATTTATAAGGAAATTAAAGATTTTGCAAAACAAAGTTGATTACCTGTATATGATCAAAAACCTCAAATATGATTTTTTAGACATATTTTAATTAGAAGAACATTTTTTTCTAATGAAATTATGATTGTACTTTGATATAATCCTGATTATAACGAATGAAAATATGAATTAAATAAAATTCAAGATTTTCTAAAAAACCTTCCAAATAAATATAATGAAATAAAATCTATATATTTAAGTCCAAATTGAAATAAAGCTGATGTAGCAATTTGAGAATTAGATCTTATATATTGAACAAAATCTATAAAAGAAAATTTATTATGACTAAATTTTGATATCTCACCAAAAAGTTTTTTCCAAACAAATTCTCTATGAGCAGATAAGCTATATTCAAAAGTTATAGAACTGGCAAACAAAGAAAAATTAAAAGATTATACTGTACTTGATTTATATGCTGGAACATGAACTATATGAATGTTTTTTTCTAATTTGTGAGCCAAAAAAGTATATAGCATAGAACTTTCAACTCAAGCTAGTGAAGATTGAAAGAAAAATGCAAAAACAAATTCTTTAAATAATATAGAATTTATAAATTCAAAAGTAGAAGATTTTTTAACTAAATATTTAGAAGAAAAGAAAAAAGCAGATTTATTAATAATTGATCCTCCTAGAGCCTGAATAAATCCAAAAGCATTACCCAACATATTAAAATTCAAGACAAATCAAATAATATATGTTAGTTGTAATCCTGCTACCCTATCAAGAGACTTATGATTCATTATACAAAATAGTGACTACAAAATAGAAACTGTAGTCCCAGTTGATATGTTTCCTCATACTCACCACATTGAAACAATCGTAAGTTTGATTAGAAAGTAAAAAGTTAGATAAACTTATAAAGAACTAATAACCATTATCTTTTTTTTACTTTATTATAACTTTCACCATAAAAATTACTAAAACTAAACTCTCACTTCAAATTATTTCATAGCTTCCTTGAATAAGCAATTGATATAATTATAAACAATATTCAAATAATCAAAAGTGCTGCTACTCTAGCAATTGCATTATCAAATCAAGACCATATATCAAGTAAGAATATTTTACCTGCTGTTAAAGAAAGTAAATAAAGTCAAAGTGTTCTGTACTTTAAAATATTCTTTTGCAAACCATAAAAAATAAATATAGCAGATAACAATCACCAATAAATTGTTACAAAGAATGTTGAAGAGAAAATATCAAAAACATATATAGAAGTAATTATTAATAAGTATATACTATATGAAATATTAATTGTAATATTTAAAACTTTTTCTTTATTAAAATAATTCCATATATATACAGAAAATCAAAGTATAACAGTTGATATATATTGCAAAATCCTTAAATAACCTTTTTCAGAACTATCAATTAAACTAATTATATGTTCTGAATTAAAAATATGTATTAAAAAGAAGGCAATTAGAGAAAATTCAAAAAATCTTCTTAATAATCAAGAATTAAAAAAAGAATAAGTCCAAGAAAGTACAGTTAGAAAAATTGATATTCATAAAATACTCCATCAATGATGAGTGTTTGGTATTATTGTTTTAAGCAATAATCATAAAACTGATATTCCTATTATATGAAATATATCGTGAGAAATAATTTTATAATATTTCTTACTATAAAATTTATCCAAAAATTTTAAATTAAAAACAAAAAATACAAATATTATAGTAAATGGTACCAAGAACCAAAAATCCTTTGCTTTAACAACATCAAGTAAAGTAAATAAATTTAATACTCATATTGCAAAAAGAACCAATCATGCTACATATATTTTCTTTTCTTTTATTTTTGAGAAGAAATAGAAAAGTATAGTTGCCTCAAACAACCAAACCATAGAAACTACCTCTTTAACATTAGAAAATACTAATGCTATTGCAAATGAAAATAATGAAATTGAAATTCATAAATATAATAAAACTGTATTTTTATTAGCTCAGTCTATAGATTTCTCAGATTTAATAACATCTATTCATATCTTTTTTATCATTAAAAATGATAAAATAAAATATATTATTGCCAAAAACATAAATGCTAATCAAGTTTCAACTCAAGGGAAATATTCTACTCAATACCTAAATAATTCTATTCATATAAAAACAATTCATGCTACACTTCAAAAAAGTAAATTTTTAAAAGTAGATTTTTCAGAAATAATATTTTTATTTATAAAAGGCAGTATCCAATTTGATAATGCAAAAATAATTATTGCTATAACACTAAGATAAATTTGTATTTTACTATCAACACATGAAATATCTCAATTCACACAAGCTAATCTTGAATATCAAGTTTCTAATATTGGAAATAAAATAAATACAGAAAATAAAGTTCAGATAGCATACAAAAACTCTAAATCTTTTTTTCTTGATAATGAATATGACGATAATAAGAAAATAAATGAAGCTATAAGCACTGTTATAAATTTAATATTTGATAATTCTATTTGAGCAGTTGATATTCACAAATATCAATTAGTTAAAACAATAAAAATTCATAAAACAACAAAAAAGAAATATTTAAAAAATACTGAGATTTCATTTTTTATAAATAAAAATGCTCAAATATATGCAAGAACAATTGACAATAATAAAAATGGGATAAAAGAAATGAGATTACTTCACCAAATAAAAATCAATCAAAAAACTATCAAAACTGGAAATATAAATATTTGATATAAAAGTGTTGTTCAAAAAGATAACAAATAAAATATTCATATCATAAAGAAAAGTATTATAACTGCCATATAAGATATAGAAGCACTAAGCATAGAAACTACATCTCATCATCATCAAAACAAC
>PDTW01000044.1 GCA_002749055.1 Candidatus Altimarinota bacterium
AAGGAAATTGAAGAATATATAGAAGAAACTCAAAAGAAGATTTTGAAAGAGAAAAATAAATCAGATATGAAAGACTTGGTTTCAGAAGCTAAGAAAACAGTTTTATTAAAAGTAGTGTCTTGAGTTACTCCATATGATGATGTTGAAAAAAATATCAGCAAAGATGTTGCCAGAACTCCTAAAGAAAGAAAACAAGCTTTAGAAACAATAAAAGATTCATTAAAAACTGCTTCTTGAGATTATAGCTTGATAATAAAAAGTAAATATTCTAAAAAAAAGATACTAAATTTATTTTGAAAATTTGATAAAAATATTTTTATTAAATTTATGTATAATAATGATGGAGAAGATTATTATGAAGTTTTTATAAATGAAGATTCTATATTTAGAAATGAAATGATGTCTGATATAGAATCATGAAATTTACCAGAAAGTTTCTTATGAATAAAAATTATTATTCCTGAAGTTTTTTGAATAAATAACATACAATGAGAAGATATTGATATAACTTGGTGAATAAAAAAATATAACACTCCAGAATATATAGAAAGTTTAAGAAGCACTTGAAAAAAGATAAGAGTTTGAGTAATTGATACAGGAATTGATTATAATCATCCTGATTTAAAATGAAGAGTTTTAGAAGGGTATGACTTTGTAAATAATGATAATGATGCAATGGATGATCAATGACATTGAACTCATGTATCTTGAACTATTTGAGCATCTTTAAATTGAAGCTGAATTATTTGAGTAAATCCTTTTGTTGAATTTGTACCATTAAAAATTTGTAATTCAAATTGATTTTGTCCTAGTTATGCTGTAATTAAAGCATTAGAATATTCAAAAGATAAATGAATAGATATTTTGAATATGAGTCTTGGTTGAAAATCAAATCCAGATAACCATCCAATTTGTAATTGAATAGAGTCAGTAGCTAATACTTGAATAATTGTAGTTGCCGCTAGTTGAAATTCAAACATTAATACTTCTAACTTTGTTCCATGATGATGTCCTAATACTATTACAGTCGCAGCAGTAGATGAAAATCTAAATAGAGCGTCTTTTTCAAATTATTGAAATAAAGTAGATGTATCAGCTCCATGAGTTAGTATCTATTCTACTTCGCTAAATAATGGTTATAAGTCATTAAATTGAACATCTATGGCAGCTCCGCATATAGTTGGTCTTATTTCTGTTATGAAAAGCTTTAAACCTGAATTAACAAGTACTCAAATTAAAGAGCTATTTAAAAATAATTCATTACAAACAACAACTACTTGATGAAAAGTAATATCAGGATTTGCTAATGTTTCAAATATATTAAATTCTCTACAAAATGCAGAAGCTGAAGAATTAGTTCAAGATGAAGTAATTCAAGATGAAGTAGAGGAAGAAACTAATACTGGAGCTTCTTTAATAGAAGAAACTAATCAAGATATTGATGCAAGTTTTTGGGATGATAAAATAGATATTTCTATATTAGATGAAAATCTTAGTTTGTCAGATAGTTATAATTTGAATATAGCTAATAATACAGAAGAAAAAACTTTTTCAAAAGAAGAAGAAAGTGCATTTAGAGAAAAAGTCCTTTTAGAAGCGAAAAACAAGCAAGAAAAAGAAATATGAGAGAAAGAAAATGTAACAACACATTATATTGATGAAAATTGAGATAAACAGCTAAGAATAAATAATATATGAGAAGAATTTGATATTTCAGACTTTGAAGAAATAGAAGTAATTTCAGAAGAAGAATCTAAACAAAAATCTTTATCTTGATTTATAAAAGAAGCTTTATTGTTACAAAAAGAGTTCGATGAAAATAGTATTCAAATAAATTCTTTGGATGAAAATAAAGAAATGACAATAGATGATTTTTTATGAGAAGATAATTGAATTTCAACTCAAAATATTCTTTGAGATGAATGAATTATTTCGTATTCTAGTTGATTCTTTTTAAAAGATTTAAGAGCTAATTCAACAATTATACCAATTCCAGAATTAGAGAATACAGGTTCATTAGAAGTAAATTCAATATTAGATGAAAATCAATTAGTAGATTTTTCTCCAGTTATTATTAATCCAAACTTAGAAGAAGAACTAAACCAAGTAGAATCATTTACTTGAGAAGTTGTAGAAATGGAAGTAGGTTCAGGATATGCAGAGGAATGATTAGAAATACAAGTAAATAAGCATTGTTATATTTCTAGTCCTCAAGATACCTGTAAGTATTACATATCAGATCTTTCTTATTATCAGTGATATAGCTTGTATAGTAATGTATTTAAATTAGATTATATAAATAAATATTTAACTATTTCTTGAAAAGAAAATTGATATTCTAGACTAGACCTTAAACATAATTGAAAAGTAATTCACAAAATATATATAAAAGTAACTTGAATACCAACTTCTTCACCAACAAACCCATCAAATCCACCAGCACAAAATACAACATACCCATTACAAGTATCAGAAAATTATTTTTGGATGGAAGAGTGAGATGTTAAATATTTAAATATTGAATGATGAAACGGTTCATATTCAATAAACTCATTATCAGGAGTATCAGCAGATATATATAATTGAAATAAAGTAAGAATAGTTGCAAATAAATATTCAACTAATTGGAGAACATTAACTTTAAAAGATAGTTCTTGAAAAAAACGTTATATAAAATTAAAAATAAAGCCTAAATTAACAATTATATGAAATTTAACCGTGGAAAAAGTTTCTTGAACTTCTCTCTCTTATGTTAAAGACCTTTGATCAAATTATGATATAGAAGTAAAAACAAAATGATTGACTAGCCATGCTCAAGTATGAAAAGAGTTTTATATTTTTTGAAAAAAAGAATGATTGCAGGTAATTTCACTAAAAAAGTATTGATATACTTTTTATATGTTTTATATTCGAGTAATTCCTCCAGAGATAAAACCATTATCTTTAGAAAAGTCAAAAGTGTATTTGAAAGAGTGAACAAAAATAAATATAAGTATTACTTCATGAAATGGTTGATACTCAGTTGTTTCACAAGATCCTGAAAATATATGAGCAAAAATAAACTGAAACTCGCTAGAAATTCATGCCAAAGGTTATACATGGAATTATAATAATGTAACAGTAAAAGACGATAAATGAAAAACAGCAACTCTTTTAGTAAAAGTAAATCCTGAATTAAAGATTTTGGATAAAACTTTTGCAAAATGAGAAAATTATGACTTTTCATCAAATGGATATAGCTTTTCAAGCAATAATTCAAATATA
>PDTW01000021.1 GCA_002749055.1 Candidatus Altimarinota bacterium
AGAATTAATAAAAGAAATCAAGATATTTTATTCTCTTTTATCTCTTTAGATAATAATAAATTTGATTTAACCTTATTTGAATATTTATAAATCAAAAAAGCTGTCAATAAAAAAGATATTGAAAAAAACAAAATTGAGTATGTATTAATATTAGTAAAACCCATTATCATTTTTTATATATAAAAATACTTAACAATATAATACTAAAAATAAGAAAATATAAAAATATATCATCTTTAGCTTCCTGTTTTTTTATAACTTCTGTTTCTATTTCTGTTTTTTCTAACAAAGAAATCTCATCAAATATATCCCTAAAAGTCTTATTTGTGTCGGCTCTAAAGTATTTTCAAGAAGTTTCTTTTGAAATTTTCTTTAAAGTTTCTTCATCAACTAATAAACTCTTGTCAAAACCACCATAATTTTCATTTCTTCATATTCACACAGAATAAACTTTTATATTATTTTCTTTTAAAAGCTTTGAAGCTATTAATGGATCTAGTCATTGATTTGCTTTTCAATCAGTTAACAAAATTATAACCTTTTCTCTATCTTTTTCTGATTTCAAAGAAGAATTTCCAAGAACTAAAGCATCTCATATTGCAGTACCAAAAAGACCTTTTTTATTTTGATTAATAATATTAATATCTATTTTATTTATAACTTCTTTTAAAAAATTATAATCATAAGTCAAAGGTATAGAAGTAAAAGGTTTTCAAGCAAACACAATTACTCATACTCTATCAGCCTCAATTTTATCAAGAAAATTAATTATAACATCTTTTGCAACCTCTAATCTATTAGGAATTAAATCATTGTACATCATAGAAGGACTGATATCAAGTATTATTTCAATATCTATTCAATACTTTTTTATAACTTCTTTTTTATATTCTTTTACTGGATTTGACATAATAATTAAAAATAAAATAAATATCACAAATATTAATAAATATTTTATTTTATAAAAATAGCTATCTCAAGGATAAATACTTTTTAAATCTTTTAAAAACAAAAAACTAACATCTTTTTTATCATTTTTATAAACAAATACTAAAAACAATAAAAAAGGTATTATTAACAAAAAATATTCAGGTGATGTAAAACCAAAATTATTTAACATAAGTCTTTTTTATTCCATATTATAGCATCTAAATGTAGCTCAGGGATTTTTAATTTATTAGATATCCTTGAATAAAAAGTTTCTATCTTTTCATCTTTACTTCAGTATTTTTCATATACTTTTGTCAATCTAGAATCAATTGGAATAGATATCTCAAAAGGAAAATAAATTACCTTTCAGAAACAATTTCTAGCTCAATAACTAAACATTTTCACAGCAAAAACTATAGTTTTTGCATTAATTTTCTGCTTCATAACTCTAGCAATTTCTAAAACTAATTCATTCATATTTTCATAATAATAAAGTTCATTAGATTTAAGTTTTTCAAAAAAAGGAATTAATTTATTAATTCTATTGATTTTTACATTAACAAATCTTTTATTATTTTTTGAATTTGGCAAAAATAGTTTAAAAAAATTTAACAAATCTCTTTCTCAAGAATTCAGATAAAATAAAAGTTTATGAGAGAATTCCTCCCAATAGTCTTCTCACTTTCAAGATAATTGATAACAAATAAGTGAATTTGTGATTATAAAAGACAAATAGGTATTTTCATCCTTTAACTTTAAATTATCCCACAATTTTTTTAAAGCTAAATATTGTCTATCACTATTTTCATAATCAAGTGCACTTTGTATATTATAATCTTTTAATTTTATATAAATATTATCCATAATTAAAATTAATTATCATTAAGAATTTTTATAAATGATTTTAAAATATTCTTTCTTTTAAGGATAGTATCCTTTTTATCTGAAAACTCAATATCATAACTTCTTCTAAATAATAATATTAATTTATTACTACTCTTATTCTTTGATAAAAGAGATTCTAATTTTATTTCTTCAAAAGTGCTTTTTAAAAGATTTTTATTATATATATATCATAAATAATCTCTAAATATATTATTTAACTCTAAATAAAATTTACTTTTATCCAATTTATCTACATTTTCTTGTAAAGAAAACAATTTATTTACAATAATTACTTCATACTTTACCTCATCATTAGTTTCTTTTTTTGATTTTTTCTCTTTCTTAACTGCATCTTTTTTTGAAGAAAAATATAAATCCAGAATAATAAAAAATACTATAAAAAAGAGTATTATTAAAACTGGCAAATATACAAATTCTGTTCACAAAAAATTCTGAGCTCATTTTATATCAAAAATATCATTCATATATAATTATTTAAAGAAATATAATAATTATCTTTGTCTTTCTTTCATTAACTTAAGAAGCCTTTTATAAATATTTGTACTTTCATCAATAAAAAGATAACTTCATCAAAGTATATTTATCTTACTTTTAAATTTAATAATTTTCTTACTTCTCAAATCAATATATTTATTTTTCTTCAAATCATCGTCCAAATTAATTGAAATATCCGATAGTCAAGCTAATCAATTAGCTCAACTTAAAGTATTTTCAAAACTATCAAAGATATTTATATAAATAACATCATTTTTCAGAGAGCAGATACGAAAGTGTTTTTCATTAACTTGAATTTTATCAGTAAAAATAAAAATTAATTTATTTTTAAATTTTAAAACATCACTTAAATCAATTTCATCATCATTTTCATAATTTTTCTCCAAAAAAAAATCTATTTTATTTAACAATCTTATAATACTAGGTTTTCATTTTCAAAAATTTAGAATTTCTTTATTTTTTCATAAAAACATTCATCAAATACTTCATCAAGAATTTAAAGTAGATAATCAAAGTAAATAAAAAGTATTTATTAAAGTGTCTATCTTTCTTTGCTTTAATCAAAAATTCATACTACTTGTTATATCAAAAACAAATAAGACTTGCAATTCCCTGTCTTCTTGAAATTGTTTTATTAACACTTTTCATTCCCTGGCAGAAACTAGCCAATCTATATCTTTTGAATCATCTCAATATTCATAAGATTTAAAATTACTAAATTCTATTCATCTTCATCTAAAAGCTGTTTTATAATTTCATAAAAAGATGTTTGATACTTGATGATTATATTTTATTTCAAGGTATTTTAATTTGTTCATATTATATTATTTCTACTGTATCTAAAATAACTTGGATAATATCATCAACTTCCACTTCATCTGCTATTGATTCATAACTTAAAATCACCCTATGTCTTAAAACTGGTTTAGCCATCTCTTTAATATCTTCTGGAATAACATGATCTCTTCAATTTATAACAGCTAATGCTTTAGATGCCTTAATTAAAGAAATAGATGCTCTAGGAGAAGCTCAATATGAAAGATACTTTTTTATTTTATCATTCTCCCTTGTAAAAATTATAATATCCCTAACATATTCATAAATGTGATCATCTACATAAACTTCTGTTACTAATTTTTGTAATTCAAGTACTTTTTTCTTAGTTAATATTTTATTTAGTTTAATAGCTCAAAAACTAGTATTACCTTTCATAATATCTATTTCTTCTTCTGGACTAGGATATGAAACTATTGTTTTTAACAAAAATCTATCAAGTTGAGCCTCAGGTAATTTATAAGTTCATTCTTGTTCTATTGGATTTTGAGTAGCCAATACGACAAATGGAGAATCCAAAACAAAAGTACCATCTCACAAAGTTACTTGTCTTTCTTCCATTGATTCAAGTAAAGCTGATTGTACTTTTGATGGAGCTCTATTAATTTCATCTGCTAAAACCAAGTTAGAAAATACCGGTCATTTTCTAACTGAAAACTCCCTAGTATCAGGATTATAGATTTTTGCTCAAATTAAATCACTTGGTAATAAATCAGGAGTAAATTGTATTCTTTTAAATTTAAGATTTAAAACCTCAGAAATGCTGTTTACAGATTGTGTTTTAGCCAATCAGGGAGCTCATTCAAGTAAGATATGTCACTTACATAAAGTAGCAACTATTATATCTCTAATCATATTTTTCTGACCAACAATTTTTTTTGATACCTCACTTATTAATAATGATATATCTTTACTAGCTTCTAAAAAAATTTTGTCTTTGTTTTTTGACTCCATTAATAATTAAATAAAAAATAATATGGAAATTATTATAATCAAAAAGAATTTTTTTTCAAAAAATAAAAGAATATGTTAAAATATTATAAACTTATAAAATATATACAAAAAAAATGAGAAAAATAATACTTATTGTCCTAATTTTTTTTAACTTTAATATAAATTATTCTTTCTGAGAAGAATTATATTGAAGTTGAAATGAAGACAAAACTAATTCATTAGAAGTAATAGAAAAAACATATTCAGGATCTGAGAGTTTAATAAAAGAGCCTATACCCAAAGCCCTAACAGAAGAAGAAAAAGAAGAAAATATACTAAATGGATTTTACAAAAAAAGAAAAGAACAAATACAAAAGTTAATTGAAAATACTAAGGAAGAAAAAGATATTGAATCAATTGAAAATCTCAAATTAGAATTAGAAATAAAGAAAAGTTTTGATGAAGAATATTTAAAAAAAATAAATTCAGAGTTATCAAATTTACAAAAGAAAATAGAACAAAACAATGAATTTTTAGAAGAATCTAGTAAAATAAAAGAAAAAAATTCAAGTTTACAAAAGAAAATTAAAGAAGTTTTAAAAAATAATTCTTTATTAAAAAAACAATCAAAGTTTAAAGAAAAAATTATTTTAGATTTAAAAGATTCATTAAATAATTATCAATTATTAGATAGTAAATATAAAAGTCTCCTTTCTAAATATATAAATATAAAGAAAGATAAAGAAAAAGAAAAAAAAGAAGAAAGAGAAAGAAAGCTGAAATATTTATACATATTTATAATTACTTCATTTTTAATTTTTTTAATAAAAATAATTATATCTAGAAAGGTAGACAAAAAATATGAAAGTATATTTGTATATTTTGATTTAATCTTCACTATAATAGTAATTCTTTCATTAATCGGTTTCTTCTTCTATTTTTTCCCGCAATTATACATAATGCTTTTATTTATATCATGATATTTATTATATATAAATTCTTCTCTAATTTGATCTTTTATATGAAGTATAATAGTACTGAAAAATTATAATATATGAGATGTAATAAAACACAAAGAAGATTTTTGAAAAATAATGAGAATAACCCCTTTATTCACCTGAATAAGAATCTTAAATGATAACTGAATATTAACAAACAGAAGAGAAAATATTCCAAATATATTATTAATAAAAGAACAAGTTACTGTTTTTAAAAAACCTGAATTACAAGAACATAATTTTGATATAATATTACCACTAAAAAATAATTATAATATTTTCAGAATTGTTAAAGAAATAAAAGATAATATAATCCTAAAGTCTTTAACAAATAGACCTATAAATGTAGATAAAAATAGTAGTGATATATTCAAAACTAAATATACACAATTAGATTTAGAAACAGTAAAAATTAGTTTTTTCTGGATTGATGAAAATATAATAAGCAGAAAAATTGAGAAGAAAATTCTTTGATATATAAAAGAGCTTATAGATGATAATGAAAAAGAAGAGTCTCCCCTAAAAAATAAAGAGCTAGATTAATTTAGCTCTTTATTTTTAAAATAGATTATTTTCCAATGATTCTATAAAAAATCTTTAACATTTACTATTTCCATAACAGGAATATGTACATCATTTTTCTGTATATCATTAATCACAATCGCTTTATCTTCATTATCAAGCACACCTTTCTCTTTTAATTTTAATAAAGCTTTCTCCAATGTAGAACTAGAAGTAGGAGTATTAGATTTCCATCAATCTAGAAAAATACCATTAATTCAAAAATATAGATTCATAATACCAACCGATGATTCTATATTTGTAAATGCATAAACAGGGATTCTAGGTCTAAATCATGCTGTTAATTTAGCTAATAATCAAGTTTTTGTAAAGATTATAAGACATTTAACATCTAATTTCTCTCAAATATATATTCAACTTTTAATTAAAAGTTTTTTCTCTATATCTCTGCTATTAAGTCAATAGTCTAAAGAGTCTTTATGTTCATACTCAGCAAATTTCTCTGCCTCTGTAATAATTTTACTCATCATTTTTATAGCTCCTATAGGAAATCTTCAAATTGCAGTTTCTCCTGATAACATCAAACTATCTGGACTTTGTAAAATAGAATTAAAGACATCTGAACTTTCTGCCCTTGTTGGAAAAGGATTAGAAATCATAGTTTCAAGTAAATGTGTAGCTATTATAACAAATTTACCATATTTTTTACATTTATCTATTATATCTCTCTGATAAACAGCCAGTTTTTCTATTGGAACTTCTATTCATAAATCTCATCTTGCTATCATTATTCAGTCAGACTTTAATATAATCTCATCTATATTGTCAATAGCCTCTTCATTTTCAATCTTGGATATAATCTTACAATTTTCACATGAATATTCCTCAAATATTTTCCTTATTTCCAATATATTTCAAGCATTTCTTATAAAAGATGCTGCTATAAATGAAAAATTATTTTTTATAGCAAACAATATATCTTCTTTATCTTTTTTTGTAACTCATGGCATTTTAAGTTTTACTCATGGCAAATTTATATGTCTTCTTGATCATATTTCTGAATCATTTAAGGCTTTTACCAAAACATAATCGCTTCATTTCTCCAAGACTTCTACTTCTAATAATCATGAATCAATAATAACTTTTTTTCAAATCTCAATATCCTCACATAAATATTCATAATCACAAAATAAATCTTTTTCTCAAAGTTTATTATCAGAAACATACATTTTGAATTCATCTCATGTTTTATATTTTATAGAATTTTCTAAATTTCAAGTCCTTATTTCAGGTCATTTTGTATCAAGAAGTAAACTCAAATTTGTTTTTCAAGAATTATTCAAATTATTTATCAAATCTATAGATTTTTGAGCATCTGAATAATTTGAGTGTGAAAAATTAAATCTAATTACATTAACTCAAGCATTATAAGCTTTTATTATTTTTTCTTCATTGTCTATTGAAGGTCATAATGTTGCGATTACTTTTGTTCTTTTTGTCATATTTTTTTTATTAATAAATTATTTTTGTAAAATTTCTAAATTAATCTTTTCTGTTCAAATATTAAAGTTTGAATCTATTGCTTCAACTTTTATAGTATAACTTCATACTGCAAGATTTCAATCTTCATTTATCATAAAAACAAAATCTTTATCAGTTAATCACATTTTAAGAGGCTTGTCATCTAAATATATATTTATATTCTTTACAAAAGTATTTTCTACAACATTTCACCTTAAGTTAAACGAATCTCACTCATATAATTTAATATCCTTATCTAAAGGATTAGTTATTTCTATTTTAGGTGGGATTGTATCTTTTGAAACTAAATTAACTTTTTTCACATCACTTCAAGCATAATAATTATTATCTATTGCCTTTAACACCAAGTCATACTCACCCGGAGAGTAAGTTCTAGGAATAATAATACTTCATTCATAAGTTCATTTAGTTTTATTAGAAACCTTGATTTCATAGACACTTTCATTTCATAAAAATACTAGTATCTTTTGTATTGGATTTGTAGATTTATAAGCTAATTGAATATAATTAGTTCATATAGAAAAAGTATCTCATGATTTAATTGTGGATTTTATAACTATATCTGAATTCTCGGCTCATGTTCTTTCACAAACCTCTTCACTAATTGAGGTTACAATGTTTGGGAAAGAAAAAAGTGCTTTTTTTGATTCGTCTTCGTCATCTTTTTTATTCATCCAAGCTAAAACAGGATTTTCCCAAGCAGGATCTTCAGGTCTAATAGAATGAAGTCTTATTAATGTTTTAGATCAAATTGCTTCACTTGGTGTATTTTCTGTAACTTTTCAGTTACAAAGTAAGTCAACATTAATCTCTTTTAAACTATCATCAAATTTAATTGGAACATTTTTAAATAATGAAGATACAATAAAATCTGAATTAAATCATTCTGGAGTTAATAGTCAAGATATGGATGATATACTTATTTCTTTAACTCAATTGGGTCGGTTCCAGTTCTTAACATCCTTTCATTTATGAACAAATTCCATAAAGTCTTTCCAAATTGGTCAAGCTCATTCAAGTCAATTTCACTTATTATTAAGTTCTCTTCAATCTGTATTTCAAGCCCAGACAACAGTTGTAACTTGAGGAGTATATCAAACTGTCCATAAATTACTAGGGAAAATATATTTTTTTCATCATTTTTTATATTGCTTAGTTGAAGTTCAAGTTTTAGCTGCTACTTTTCTTCAATTTAATGACAAATATTTATTCCAAAACTTTGGTCTAGTTTCTGTATTTGTAAGAATAGAAGTTATCAAATAAGACTGTTCTGGTGTAATAACTTGTTTTGCTTCAGAATTATTTTTTGTTCTATCTTCTATAACAATTCATTTAGAATCAACTATTTTTAATATTGGTGAAACATCAACAAGTTTTCACATATTTGCAAATACGGTATATGCCCTAGCTAATTCTAAAGGGGTCATTTCTCCTGTTCACAAAGCTAATGGAGCTCAATATAATCATTTATCATTCAGGGACTTTACTCATAATTTACGCATAAAATCAACTATCTTCTTTTCTCATCAAGCTAAATAATACATCTTTATAGCTGGAATATTTCTAGAATTATTTAAAGCTGTTGAAACATTCATCTTTCACATAAATTTTCAGTCAAAATTTGAAGGAATATAATTTCATGGGAAAGTAGTTTTAAGATCATAGATTGGTGACTTTGTTCATATATTTTCTTGAATTAATCAAAGAGAATATACAAAAGGCTTAAATGTACTTCATGGCTGAAGTTTTGAGGTAATAATATTTACATTTCATTTACTTTCTTTATCAAAATAATCTCTTCATCAAACCATAGCTAAAATTCAACCATTTTCATTATCCAAAGCAATAAGAGCAGCATTATCCGCACCAAACTTTCATTTATTAATTTCTGAATATTTTAACACCAATTCTTCGGCTTTATCTTGAATAGTATTATCCAAACTAGTATATATTCTTAGTCCTCATTCTTCAACAATATCTTTTCAATATTTATTTTCAAGATATTCTTTAACATAAAAAACAAAGTGTGGGTATTTAATATTATTTCTTACTTCTTGAAATTTATATCAAAATCATTTAATTATAGCTTCTTTATATTGTTCAAAAGTTATATAATTATCTTCTAGCATTCTTCACAAAATAAAATCTTTTCTTCAAGTTTGATATTCAATAAATTCTCAGTCTTTTTCAATTCTTATTCAATTTAAAAAATCTAAAAGTTTTGAATAATCAATTACACTACAACCATCATCATCTATACTTAAATTATTCTTAAAAAATTCAGAATCTAGAGAACAAATAACAATTTTTTCTGAAGAAAGTCTTTTTCATTTAAGATTAGTAAGAAAATTTGTTAATTCTTTTAATAAACTACTATTTAACGAAATTGTTTTTTTTGTAAGAAGCTGAGTTATTTCTTCTTCATTCTCTTTATTATAAACATAAGGATATCAAACTACCCTATCTGGATGATTATAAGGTGAATAATAAGTTGGTCATTTCGGTAAACTAGCTAATATAGAAGACTCATAAATAGTTAAATCCTTTGCTTTTTTTCAAAAGAATGTGGCTGCTGCTTGTTCTATTCAAAAAGAGTTACTTCAAAAAGATATTTTATTTAAATAAAGTTCAAGAATTTTTTCTTTGGAAACACCATTAGTAAGTTTATAAGCTAAATAAATTTCCTTAATTTTTCTTCAAATTGCAGTATCCAAAGATTCCAAAGAAGACCTGTTCTCAATAATAGTATTTCTTATTAACTGTTGAGTGATTGTTGAAGTTCACCTTATTCAATCACTTTTTCAAGTAACTTTATACAAAACAGCTCTTAAAAGTCATATCATATCATATCAAGGATTTGTAAAAAACCTTTTATCTTCTCAAGAAACAATAGCATTAATCATATTAGGACTTATACTATCAAAATTTTTATATGTTCTTTTTTCTTTAAATACTTTGTAAAGCTCATTACCATTTCTGTCATAAATAGTTGATGCCTCAGCAATTTCCATATTTTCTAATTCCTTAATTGAAGGTAAATCAGCGATATACTTACTATATAAAAGAAATATGGCAAAAAGTGAAAACAGACTAAAAAACATGAAGGAAATTAATAAAAATTTTAATATTCAAAACCCATTTTTCTTCTTCTTTTTATATTTTTTCTTAGTTGTATAATTTGTTCTTAATCTTCTATTAATAGACATATTATTAAATTAATAATTATTTTCCATTTAAAATAAAAATACCTTTTTATAATCTTTTCAAATCACAATCTCTATTTTAACTTCTTCATCCAAACTAAATTTTCTTTCTTCTACCTTTTTATATTCTCAATTAAAAAATTTTTTTAATTCTTGTATAGTTTTAGAATTATCTTCAATTCAATTATAAAGTATAACTGATTTTTCATAAATTCTACCTGCATTTCATATAGATTTTTCATCAGGAATATTAAATCAATATTTTTTTATGTCACTGGATATTTCACTAGCTAAATTATTTACTCATGCTCAATTGTATACATTTATTTTATAATTTTCAAGAAAAACTTCTGGCCTTCTAAAAATTATATTAGTAAACTTATGAATATCTGAATAATTATTCAAATCCATTTTAGTTACTCAGTTGGGTAATAGAACTGAAAGTCATCAAAACAAATCTCTTAAAGGGACATACAAAAATCATCAAGTTTGACAATTTAAACTTCAATAAAAACATGAATCATTAAAATTAAAAGACAAGATTTTTAAATCCTTTGTTTTATTTCAAAAGAATCATAATTTCAAAATGGTATTAAAATCTAAATTTGTATCCAAATATTTATTGGATAAATCATACATCTCTCTGAACTTACTTGCATTTTCTAAAAAACCATTATTTGAAATTTTATTTTTTAAAGATTTTAAAATCTGTTGTTGTCTAACAGATCTATCAAAATCACTTGTTGAGTGTCTGCTTCTAGCATACTTTAAAGCAATTTCTCAATCAAGGACCCATTTTCACTTTCTTAAAACAAAAGTTGTATATCAAAGCTTTCAATCAGGAAATCTATAATCTACGAAATTCTCAGGAACTTCAACTTCAACTCATCAAAATGCATCAATAAGTTTAATAAATCATTGAAAATCAATATTTACATAATAATTAATTTCTTCTCATATAATTTCTCAAACCTTATTCATTAAAGACTTCATTCATAAATCTTTGGTTCATAATCTCTTCATATCAAGTCTATATATTTCATTTATTTTTCAAGAACCTCAATCATAGTACTCTACATACAAATCTCTAGGGATAGACAAAAGAGATATAAGATTCTTTTTTATATCTATTTGAGAAACAATTATTGTATCAGTTAAATCTGGAGCATCATGATTTCATCATCACCTTCAAACTAACAACAAATTAATTTTATTATTAATTTTATCTTTTTCTTTATCAAAAGTTGAAGTTATATTATCATCTAAAGAACCAAAAGTATTTCTTGTTATATCTCAAATATCTTGATAAATAAAAAATTTTATATCAGTAACCTTATTTTGTAAAAAAGCTCATGCTGAAAAAACAACAAATACTCCTAGTATTCATACTAAATAAGATAGAAAACCAGGTTTTTTACCATTACTAATTTTTTTCTTTTTAAAAACCATCTAAATATTTATAAAAACCTACTTAATTTAAAAAACAAAGAATTATTTGAGAAAGTTTATCCAAAAAAGTAAAAAACACAAATATAAATATTTATTTTTTAATAACAAATAAATATAAGAATATTAAAACAAATTTTGCAATATTTCTATTAAAATAAAGCTTTAAATAAGCCAATAGTAAATTAAAAAAAATTAGACCTTTTCAAAAAAAGTTAAAATCAAAACAAGCTATTTTTGATTTTAACTTTTTTATATTATTTTCACTTAATTTGAAAGATTTTTATTAACAAAACTCCAATTAACCAAATGCCAAAAATTCTCTAAATATTTTGCTCTATCATTTCTTGTATCTATATAATAAGAATGTTCCCAAACATCTACAACTAATAATGGTTTATTTTCTGTTGTGATAACTGTATCAGCATTACCAGTATTTATTATTTCTAATTTTCATTCTGAATTTTTCACTAACCAAGTCCATCATGAACCAAAATTATTAATTGCTGATTCTGAAAATTTTTCCTTAAACGTGTCGAAATCTCAGAAATCTCTATCTATTAATCTAGCTATTTCTCAATTTGCTTTTCATCAAGCATTTGGAGCCATACAATCCCAATAGAAACTATGGTTATAAACTTGAGCTGCATTATTAAAAACTCCTCACTCAGAATTTTTAATCAAATCTTCTAAATCACTATTATCAAGGTCGCTTCAAACAGTAAGAGCATTCAGTTTTGTAACATATGCTTGACTATGTTTTCCATAATGATATTCCAAAGTTTCTTCAGAAATGTAAGGCTCTAATGCATTTTTCTCATAAGGCAATTTTGGTAATTTAAACATAAATTTTTATTAATAATTAAAAAACTTACAAAAATAATAGTTATTCTAACAATAAAATCAAATTAAAACAAAAAAAGCTAATATTTAAAAAATTAAATATTAGCTTTTTTTTGTCCTAGCTTTTTAATTTATTCTATTTCAAATATTTTTTCTAATTCAGAAAAATCATCTTCATATTTTGCTTTTTTCTCATTTAATAATTTAACTAAATAATTAACCATTTCCTTTAATTTAGGTTTTTTAGTTTTAAGTAGATTTAATTTATCAATTACCATTTCTATTACTTTAGCTTTCTTTTCATTTGAGTATCATTTTTTTTCTAATTTCATTACAAAAGCGTTTACCATCTTTTTCCCTTTTATTTTTAATCTATAAGGCAAAGAACTATTAGATATTTCACCATTTGTCCTACACTTTCAATAATATTTTTTAGTTGCATTATCAACTTTTAACATACATTTATTAGAATATGTTTTATATCTTCAATTTTTATATCAACAAACTGGAGAATATTCAGCAGTACAAACATAAGTATTTTCATTAAAAACTTTTACAACATTACTACAATATCTATTTTTATCATGAGTAATAGCACATACTCTATAATAAGCTACTCAATCACTTAACTTATGATCAGTATAACTTGTTTCATTTATATTACTTATATATTTTATATATCAATCATCTGGATAAACAGGGGAAGGATTTGTAGATGATTTAACAACTTTGTAGTATTTAAACTTTTCATCTTTTGAAAAAGCCTCCCACTTCATTTCAACAGATTTATTAACAATATTAGCCTTGAATTTCAAAGAATTATCCAAAACTGGAGCGTTATATCAATTATTTCTAAACATGTGGCCAGCATTTGATTGAGCAAATGAAAACAAAATAGAAATAACTAATAATAAAGAAAATATTTTTTTTAACATAAAACTTATAAATTACAAATTAAAATATAACAAAAACTAAAAAAGTCATAACTTTAAAAAATCAAGAAACAAAATTTTTAAAGAAAATTCTTACTACTTATTTTTTTGAATTTTTCTTAGATGATTTAATTTCAGATTTTTTAAATTTAGATTTTTTCTCCTCATAAATATCACTAATTTCATCTTTAGCAGAATTAACAAAATCACTTCATTTTCATTTTAAATCTTTTAATAATTCTTCTCAACTTTTTTTATATTCATTTATAACAGATAAAGCATCTTCTTTCTTTTTATTAAACAAAGCAATGTTTTCTTCTGTTAAAACATCCTTTTTTAATGAATCAAGAATATTTTTATGAGTTTCTAAAAAATTATTTATAACCACCTTCTTAGAATCAAATCAAGATTTTTTTGCTATTTTCATCTCTTTTTTTAAATCCTTTCATTTTGTATTGTTATAAATAGAATTAACAACATTTCAAACAACATAACCACCAAGCAATAATAACAGTTTTTTACCAAACATAATAATAATTTTAAAAGATAAATAATAAAAAAGTCTATAAAGTTTTGAACATAATTTTTATCTATAACTTTTCTATAATAAACTTTTTTGATATAATATATCATATTAATAAATACAATTAATGCAAAGAATTATATCTTGCTAACTTTCCTTTTTATATTATAACTTTTAAAAAAAATAAATGACACAAAATAACTTCTCAGATTGATACAAAAAAGCGATGGTGAATGCTGAAAATAATATAAAAGAATTATGATTTAAAGAACTAAAAATAGAAGATCTTTTTTTAGAGATTGTAAAAAATAGCTCTTGACTTATAAAAGAATTATTTGATGTATATTGAATAGACGAAAAGCTAACAATAGAAATAATTGAAAGATGATTAGCTGTTAATGGCGAAATAAATAGAAAATGAGTTTATTCTTGAATGAATAAAAATTTAAAAAATGTTATACTATGAAGTGTAAAAATTGCTGCAAGTTTCTCTAAATCAAAAGCTAGTATTGAAGATTTTCTTCTTTCTATATTACAAAATGATACATGGTTTCCTAATTTTTTAAGTTATATATGAATAAATCCTACTGATTTAGAAATACATATAATTGAAATCTCTAAAGCATGAAGTATAGATTGAATAAGTCAAAAAAACAATGAGAGTGACAATGATTCAATATGAGAATTAATCTGAGCAATAACAGAAAATTTATTCTGAGAATGATGAAAATGAACTAGTGAAGATAACAAAAAGAAAAAAAATAATTCAAATACACCAGCTCTTGATTTTTTCTCAAATGATTTAACTCAAATGGCTAATGAATGAAAAATTGACAAAGTTATTTGAAGAGAAAATGAGATTGAAAGACTTATTGCAATTTTGAATAGAAAAACAAAAAACAACCCTGTTTTAGTTTGAGACCCATGAGTATGAAAGACTGCGATTGTAGAATGACTAGCTCTAAAAATAAAAGAATGAAAAGTTCCTTTCTCAATGAAAGATAAAAGAATTCTTGCACTAGATATATCTGCAATGATTGCGTGAACAAAATATAGATGAGAATTTGAAACAAGAATTAAGCAAGTAATTGATGAAGCTTCAATCGTAGAAAATGAAGTGATTTTGTTTATTGATGAACTCCATACAATAATCTGAGCCTGATGATGAGAATGAAGTCTAGATATATCAAATATATTAAAACCAGCAATGGGTAGATGACAAATAAGAGTTATATGAGCTACTACTTTAAATGAGTATCAAAAGTACATAGAAAAAGATAGTGCACTAGAAAGAAGGTTTCAAAAGATACTTACAAAAGAACCAAGTGAAGAAACAACTATTGATATAATAAAATGACTAAAAGAAGTATTTGAAGAATATCATAACTTAAACATAAATGACTCTGCTATTTTAGAAGCTGTATATTTATCAACTAGATATATAACAGACAGATACTTACCTGATAAAGCAATAGATTTAATAGACGAGGCTTGTAGTATAAAAAGCATGAAATACAATTTTAATGAAGACAAAATTATTACTATCAAAGAAAAAATAGCAAAATTAGAAAAAGAAATTGAATCATCAGTTATTTCTCAACAATATAAAAAAGCTTCTACCTTAAAAGAGAAGCTAGAGAAGTTAGAAAAAGAAGTATCTGATATGAAAAAAAAGTTTTCTATACCAAAAGAAAAAAGATTTAATGTTGATTCTATAGATGTACAACGAGTTTTACATATTTCAACATGAATTCCTATAGCAAATTTAAACAAAAATGAGCTAACAAAATTAAAAAAACTAAACAAAGATATAAATAGTGAAATAATTGGGCAAAAAGAATGAATTGATAGTATAATAAAATCTATAATGAGAAATAAGGCCTGAATTGGTGAAGCAAATAAACCTCTTTGAAGTTTCTTATTTTTATGACCAACTTGAGTCTGAAAAACTGAGCTTGTTAAAGTTCTTGCAAAAAAATATTATGATGACAAAGATGCATTAATTAAAATTGATATGAGTGAGTATTCTGATAAAACTTCTGTAAACAAATTAATTTGATCAAATGCATGATATATTTGATATGAAGAATGATGATTATTAACAGAAAAAGTAAGAAAAAAACCATATTCAATAATTTTATTTGATGAAATTGAAAAATGAGATTTTGAAGTTTATAATTTACTACTTCAAATACTAGAAGAATGAATGCTAACTGATAATAAATGAAGAATAATCAATTTTAAAAATACTATAATAGTTATGACAAGTAACATCTGACAAGAAGAATTTAGCTCAAAAGCTGCTCAGATTGGTTTTGATGTTACAGAAAATGAAGAAGAGAAGATTATGAAAGACTATTCTAAAGCAAAAGAGAATATAATTTCTAATCTACCAAATTATTTTTCTCCAGAATTTATTAATAGAATTGATAAAATCATTGTTTTTAATCCTCTTGATAAAAATCAAATTAAAAAAATTGTTAAACTTAGGTTAGAACAATTCAAAGAAAGACTTAATGAAAAATGATTTTCTTTAGAATATAATAATAAAGTAGTAAATTATATTTCTAAAAGTGTATATAATCCTGAATTCTGAGCAAGAGAAATTAGAAGATATATAACTGAGAACCTAGAAGATATAATTGCAGAAAAAATTATAAATTCAGATAAAAAAACTTCTTTTGAAGTAGATATTATAAAAAATGAGTTGGTTATAAAATAAAAAAATCTCTTTATTTCTCTTAAGGAGATTTTTTTATTACATTTTTTATATTTTTCTTTGTTTTAAAACAAAAATAGTATAAAATGTAATAAGATATATTTAAAAATCCAAAAATGAAAAATATTTTTCAAATTACATCTACTATATTTATAATATTTTTTATACTAACAAATAGTGTATCAGCTGGTTATTGGTATTCCTGAAACAGCAAGAACTTATATAAACAAATAGATGAATGAATTGATGAGCTAGAGTTGAAAATGTTTGAATATGAAATAAGTTGATGATGAGGAGAAGTAAAAAGTGAAATAAATAGAGTCTTAAAACAAGAGAACCTGCCAGAATGTATAGAAAAAGAAATTAGTCCTCAAGAATTTAAAAAGATAAGTTCTTGAGACATAAAGTTGTTATCAGAAAAAATGTGAGAAAAGTGCTTTCCTAATAGTAGTAATTC
>PDTW01000038.1 GCA_002749055.1 Candidatus Altimarinota bacterium
ATCTATATGACCATAAATTATAATCTCTTCATTTATATGTAAATAAAATGGCTGAAAATACATTATATCACTATAATCCTTAAAATTTATATCTCAATAATTAATAATATTTTTAAAATCATTAATATTTATCTTTTTAACATAAAATTTTCATCACTGAACTGAAATAGCATCCTTATCATCTAAAATATTTGTAAATAATAATCATTGTTTAACTAATAAATTATCTTTATCAATTCATGTATATCAATATCAATAATCTATTCCTGCCTCTAAGTATTCATTCCAATCTTCACTCATATCATAAACATATATCATATCTATCTTAATCCCATCAAATTCTAATAAACTACTAAGAAAATAGGAAAGTAACTTACATACACGATTAAATGATTCCTCATTAAAATCATTTAAACTTTGTATTCATATTTTTTCCGCATTATTTACACTAGAAAAAACTGAATACTGACTATCTAATCTTCTATGTGAAATCTTTTCATATATATTCTTGATATTCATTCTAGTTTCTTATTATTAATAAATTTGTTTATTTAACTGATATCTTTCTTTTATAGCTTTTATCATGTTATTGATTATCCTGAATATATAGATATGTATGGTTTATTTTTTCAAATAATTCATTTTTCTCATTTGAAAAATTACCATAAATTACTTCAAAGAAGATTTAATTCCTTCTTCTATGTAAATTCACTTTTTCTTATATGATTTTATTATATCAGCAGTAATTACTCCATTAGGACAATATATATACAAATACATATCATATCAAAAATGTATATATGATTTTCACAAATTAATTTTACTGCATGGAATTAATTCTCTAATTAATAATCTAGAAATATCCCTAAGACACTTTGTATTAAACATAAATTCATCTTTGTATTGAATTTGCACATTTCTCTCTAAATCAAAGATATCGAATCATATATATGTGAATTCTTTTATATAATGATTAATGATATTATTTCATATATTATTAAGATTAATATCAACTACTGCTTCTGAATCCTTTATCTTTTCTAATACTCTACTAAATACAATTTTAGATTCAAATCATATATTTTTTTCAATTTCAGAAAATGTATAATAAGGATATAATCACTTTATACTAAAAGTAGTTTTTACCCTATTATTAATTAGTAAGTTAATTAATTCTATATATAAATTTTCTATATCAATATAAGAATCATATGACAACCTTTCTCAATTAAATATTTTTCAAATATCCGAAAAACTTGACCAATCAAAGGACAAGTCATTTTCTAAATTATATTTTATAATTCTATAGTGCTTCATATTTTAAAAATAATTATTCTCATATATAATTTAAATTTTCATCATATGTTCCACTCCTAGTAGACTTAGAATTCAATTTATGAGGTGATTTTGCTCACCTACAAAATCAACCTATATGCTGTGTATTATCATGAGAAAAGTACATTTTTCTTCTCTTATCATAAAAAATTAATTCTCAATTACGCGTTACTCAAGATACCTCTATATGGTTTGTTTTTTCAAAATAATTTTACACATTTCTACCGCCCTGGTTTCTTCATCCCTGTTTTCTTCTCCCACTTATCTATTTCTGCAAGATAATCTTTCATAAGAGTATATATCTCTTCAAATGGAATCTCTTTCTCATAATCTGAAAAAGCTTTAGATATTATAGTCTTTCATCTATAATATTCATTCTTACAATCTTTTCATCATACATCTACAAAAACAGAGTCCTCTGCTCAAAAATCATAGTAATCCAATTCTCATCTCTTTAATTTCTCCAAATTCTCTACTATCTCTCTAACTTGTTCTCAAGAAAGCCTTCATAGTGAATCTAAGATTTTATACTCTTTATCAAGAATAAAAAGATCTGGAACAGAATAATCATAAAATGCAATTCCATCATGTTCCTCAAAATAGTATTTCATATTATTTTAAATTAGGGTTAAAAGTTGGAAAAAATGAACTTACCTTTCATGTTTTAGGATCCATTTGAATTTGAATATTAAAAGTACCATCCCTAGATTTTCACCAAATTCATTCTGTAGGTTTCTTATCGTTTACCAAACCCTTATTATTCTCCATAGCATATTCTACTTCTTTTTGAATTCTTTTCTCATCCCAAGAATCTGGAAAAAAACTTGTTGTGCTACTTCATTTTTTAAAATATGTTTTTCCATCTGGTCATTCCACAAGAACCTCTGCTCTGTATGGTTTATTTTTTCTATCTGGAAATACTCATTTTACTTCTATATCATATTTTGATTTGGGTAGTTTATTAAGTGAATGCAAACCATAATATTTTCATGATGTGTGAAATTCTGGTTTCATCACATGATCCATCCTTTCTGTAATTTGTTGCTTATAATCTCATGGAATCTTTAATTCTTTTGTATCAGTACCTTTTTTCTTCTTTCATTTTTTTATAGTAGTACCCTTTTTCTTATTTAATTTCACTATCTTATTCCCTAACTTCCTCAACTTCTTAACTTTCTTCCTTGGATCTAATTCATATGATACTGCTTTTAAATCTTTTTTCAAATCTACTTGAGACATTAAATATGGATCATCTTTTATGTATCATTTCCAATAGGCTGCTAGTGCTCATAATCATTCTCATATAGATTTTAATCATGATACATCTAATCAGTCATCAGCATATCATTGTATCAATTCTTTTGTTAATAAAATTTCTCGTCTTGATATCTCTTTTTCAACTTCATCTAAAATATAATTATAGATTTTCCACATTATTCAAGAGTGATTCCATCTAATTTCTTTTATTTTTAATGATATTCTTTTTAGTTTACCAATCGATGATTTATTAAAAAGTTCTTTAAGCTTAAGATCTATTATAGGTTTATATTTTTTAAATTCTTCTTCTATTTCTTTTTTGTGTGCTTCATAGTAATTTTTATTTGCTGCATAAATATCTTGTTTCATGCATTCTTTTATTGTATTTATAGTACATCATGTTCTATAATTTATTCTCACTTCAGCAATTCAAAGCTCTGCAAATAATTCTTTCAGCTTATTTTCAAATTCTATTACCTCATTATCAACTAACACTCGTATAACTTTACTCTTTCAGTATCAATCTGTTATTTGTAGTGTCGTCTCTCATTCTTGTTTTCAATAAATTCTAAAGCTTGTTTC
>PDTW01000039.1 GCA_002749055.1 Candidatus Altimarinota bacterium
ATTTGAAAATTTTATTTAGGTAAAATTTTCAAAAGGTAATATATATGAAAAAATTAATTATTGGTCTTGGTGGATGTGGGAATAATATAATAAATCTACTTCAAAATAAAATAGATAATTCTTCAAAAACACTTAGTGTTCAAAAAGATATACAATTGTTTACGATTAGTAAAGCTGATTTTAAATTAAATCCCAAAGAAATTGATTTTGAAAATAAATTAAAACTTTTATTTGAACATACCAGTAAAGTTATACTCATTCTTGGAACCGCAGGAAACTCTTCTTTATTATATCTAGATAAATTAGTCAGAATATTAAATGAAAATAAGGTTTTATTTAATATTATAGCTATAGAGCCAATGAAAATTGAAGGTAATAAAAGATTTGAAAATTCAGAAATCACAAATAAGTACATAAAAAATTTTACTAAAAATCATACCTTTATAAAAGGTTATAGACCTGAAGAAATAGATGAAAAAGTTATTCAAATTATTTTAGATTACTCAATTAGTCTAAAAAAAGTAATTGAAATAATTCAAAAGAATAAAATGTGTATTTCTGATGCTTATGCTATTGGTTCTTGCTCTACTTGTGGATGTGGTGAGGCTGATAAACTTGTAAAGAAAATAAAAAATATTGAAATTGAATTAAAAAATTTTGATATTGAAAAAATGATTAAAAAGATAATATCGCTTTCTTCTTATAGGGATATGCCAATAGAATTAAAGGTAATTATATTCATATTTTATAGGGTTACTTTTAATAAAGAAGAAGTTTTGGATTATTGGATTGAGAATTTATCAGATAAGTGTATAAAATTTTATGATTCTATTTTATTTTATGTATTAAGAAATAAGCCTTTTTCGAAAGAACTTAAAGACAAATGGCTTAAAAGATGTTCTTTATTATCTGAGAAATATAATAATTATTCATTGAAAGAAACAATAAAATATTGTAATACGGGAGTAGAAGTTTAAATGTCAGAAATATTGGAAAATATGGAAATAGAATGTGAAAATTTAAAAGATAGAATAGAAGAGCTTTATTCTTCAAGTGAATTTTACTTTAAAAAGTTACAAGATTTTTGGAATAAGTTTAAAAATTATAATATTGAAGATAGTATAGTTGAAGAATTAATTGAAGATATTCAAACTTCTAGAAATTTTAACTTCCAAGAATTTTTAGATAGTTATCAAAGAGATGATGATATATATAAATTTATTTTATTAATTGGTAAAATAATATCTGTTATTGATTTCCATGCTTATAATAAAAATATTTGGAACCCATATGAAGATAAAAGAGTTATAGCTAAATCAGGTATTAGACAACATATTTGGTGTATAGGATTATTGAAAGTGAAACTTAATGAATATGATTCTATTTCTTCAGATGGAGTTAAAAATGCTATTACACTTATTGAAAAACCACAAAAAGGCTTAACCCAATTATCTGAGAATCATAGAAAACTTGTAGCTGAAAATTTATTAAGCAAGGAATATAACAAAGATACATATTTTGATGATTTAAAAAATTATTTTGAAGATGAATATGGAAATATTGAATTAGTAAATAGTGATAATATTGGTGTTTTTCTTGGTGCACTTGTTTATTGTAAAGAAATAAGAGAAAAATGGGACAATGATAATTTAAATATTACAACAAACCCTGCTGAGATTGATAATGAAGAAAAATTTAGGAAATATTTACAAAAAACTCCTAGCCAACAAGGTAATATACCTGAGGAAACTCAGATTAATTATATGATTAATGATTTAAAAACAAATATTCCAAGAGCAATACAAAAACCTAATGAATCTTTATTAAAATGTAATGATGTTGAATATTTGCAAAGAATTAAAAATAAACTTGGAATAGGTGCTGAACTTCATAGCTTTAATACTCAACTAGGAAATGGAAGACCATCAAGAGCTTTGTTTCAATATATCAATTTTCTAAATACTTTAAATTTAAATGATGAAAATTCAAATAATATTGAACAAGCGTTTATTCAATTTATAAACTCTTTAGAAGTAAATGATGAAAACGAATATACAGGACTTTTATTATATACACCTAATAGAATGAGTGAATTTTATGTTTATAAAAATCAACATAATACTATTTTCACTAAACCAAGAAATGGGAACAGTCAATTTCCTCAAACAAAAGATAGGATTATTAAATACTTAAAGGATGAAGAGCTAAATACTCAGAATGATGATGTCTCATATATTATTCTAATAGGAAACTATATCAAAGAAAACTTTCTTCATGACACTATTTTAGAAGAAAGTACAAATAACATTTTAATTAATTCAAAGAATGTAATTTATTATGGACCACCAGGTACAGGTAAAACTTATAAAATACAAAAACTTCAAAACGATTATGATGAATATGTAATGGTTACTTTTCATCAAAGTTATGGATATGAAGATTTTATTGAAGGTTTAAAAGCAAAAGTTGATAATAATTCTAATCAAGTTTATTATGAAGTGGAAAAAGGAATTTTTAGGGATATTTGCAAAAAGGCAGAAGATAATCCAAATAAAAATTATGCAATATTTATTGATGAGATTAATAGAGGAAATATCTCAAAAATATTTGGAGAACTTATTACTATTATTGAATTATCAAAAAGAGGTATGAAAGTTACTCTTCCATATTCTAAAGATAAGTTTTCTGTACCTGAAAATCTTTCAATTATAGGAAGTATGAATACAGCAGATAGAAGCATTGCTTTACTTGATACTGCATTAAGAAGAAGATTTGAGTTTATAGAAATGCCACCAGTACCAAATCATCAAAAAATTTCACAGGATATTGAAGGCATTAATATCCAAAATCTTTTATCAAAAATGAATGATAGGATTGAATATCTTTATGATAGAGACCATTTATTAGGGCATACTTATTTTTTTGATATTGATAGTTTAAAAGATTTAAAGAATATTTTTAAAAATAAAATTATTCCTTTATTGCAAGAATATTTTTATGATGATTGGGAAAAAATAAATTTAGTATTTAATAATAATGGTTTCATATCTATCAAAGATGGGTATTCTCAGGAAAGTTTATTTTCAAATTGTGATTTTGAGGATTATAATGATGAAAAAAACTTATAT
>PDTW01000031.1 GCA_002749055.1 Candidatus Altimarinota bacterium
GGCAGAAACTTATGCTTTTAGAATATTTTATACTTTTATGGGACTATATTTAATATTTACATCAGATGACCCAAGAATAATTTATGATTTTAAATTAACTATTGGTTTAGGATTATTTATACCCCAAATTTCATTTTTTATATTTTTTATAAAAAGTACATTTGAAGTAACAAAATTGTTTTTTACAAATACTTATTATTTCTTTTTAACTGTATATTACAAAACTCTTAGATTAATACATTGGTTTAAAAATATACCTAATAACTTAAAAAACTTTTTTAAGTCTAAGAGTTCATCTTATAAGGAAGAAAATAGTTATTCAGATTATTCTTCATATGAAGAAGATAATAATTCATCATATTCAAGTGATAATTATGAAGAAGAATATACCAAGCAAGAAGAAAAATACTCATACGATGAAAATAACAGCTATACAGAGCAAGAAAACTATGAAAATGACAATTCATACGAGAAAGAGTATAAAAGTTCATATAACAAGACAGAAGAAGATTTAGAAGATAATTCAAATTTAGAAGATAATGAATATGCTAGATTTTATTCGCCAAGTGCTTATGTAGTTTTAGGAGTTAATGTTGATGATGATTTTAAAACAATTAAAAAAGCATATAGAGAATTAATTAGAAAATACCACCCTGATAAAAATCCACAAGATGTAAAGCTATATACAGAAATTTCTCAAAATATTAATAATGCTTATGAGAAATTAAAGAAAATACATTAAAGGAATAGAAATGTTTGGGAAAAATTATAAAGATGAAGATTTTGAAGACATTAAAAAATATGAAGAATATAAAAGAAGAAAAGATGAAGCACTTATAAAAGGTACAGCTAGTTTTTTAGGAAGTTTCATATTGAAATTTTATATCATACTTTCAACTGCTTTTTTACTTTTTAGCATAGTGACAAATTTTTTATATCCTTTTAAGAGTTTAGCTACTTTATGGTTTTTGATTTTTCTTGTTTTTATAGCTTTTTGAGAAATTAAAAGACAATTTAAACTACTTTTAAGTATTCGTTCTATACAATCTTACCCACACTTTGAAAAACAAAGTGGTTAGGTTGAGCAAAAGTTAAGCAAAGCTTTTAAAAGACCATATACTAGGCACTGTTTGAGCTTCCCGCACTCACTGCCACTCTTAAATTTAATCAAATCAGAATTTAATCTTAAGTATAAATTAAACAAGAAAACTTATTTTCCAATATAGTTTTTATTAAGGTTTTTTTTATATTGATTTAGTTAAAATTTCATCCACTAAAAAAGGTGTATCTTTATTGGAGGTATAGCAAAGTTGGTAATGCCCGGGATTGCAAATCCTGTATGCGTCGGTTCGAGTCCGGCTACCTCCTCCATTCTATCATTTACATAAATCCAATATAATCCAAAACAACCCTTAAAATAAGGACTTCTATTAACTTTATAGTCTTATGTAGTTTAATATAAAACAATACAAATTACTCAAAAATGGCATATCAAATGGCATATCGCTAAAACTTCAAGTGGCATATCAAATTTTACTAAGAAATTTTGAAATTTTTTTATTAGTTCTATGTAATACAATGTAGTCTAATGTGGTTCAAAATCCCTAAAATAGGTACTTTCGGCTCAGTTTTGTTTAAATATTTTGATATTAAAATCCTAAAAAACAAAAGGATTTTAGATGGAAAAAAAGCTTTTAAGTGATTTGAAAATCAAAAATGCAAAAATAAAAGAAAAGAATTATCAACTTGGTGACCAAAATGGTTTATACCTTTTGGTTAAAGCAAATGGTAGTAAACTTTGGCAAGTAAGATATGTCTCTCCCTTAACAAAAAAAAGAAATATACTATCCATTGGAAAGTATCCTGAAATAAGTCTATCTCAAGCACGACTAGCGCGCGATAAATATAAAAAGGAGATTGCTAATAGAATTGACCCTCTTGAAACTAAAAGAATAGCTAAACAAAAATTTATTAGAGATACTAAAGGATTATGTGATAACTTAATTGATGAATGGTTAGAAAAAGAGGCTTTAAATACAAAAGCTATTACCCATAAATCAAAATCTAGAATTTTAAATAAAGATGTAAGACCATATTTAAAAAATATGCATATAAAAGATGTAAGTACAGAACATGTAATTGATATTATTGAAAAAAAACAAACTGTAGCCCCTGAAATTGCTTCAAGACTTTTTATGTATTTAGATAACCTCTTTAGATATGCTGTTTTAAAAAAGTATTGTGATAGAAATATCTTAGCTGATGTAAGAAAAAAAGATATTGTTAAAACTAGAGTAGCTAAACATATGCCAAAAATAACAGATATAAATATACTTAAAACACTTGTAAATCAAATTTATAACTATGAAGGAAACCATAACATAAAAAACGCTTTAAAACTAGTTTTACATATTCCTTTAAGAGCAGAAAATTTATGTCATTTAAAATGGAGTCATCTTGATTTGGATAAAAAGATTTTAACAATCCCTAGAGAGAATATGAAACTTAATAATATAAATTTAGATGATTTTACTTTACCTCTTACAAATGAAGTAATAAATATTTTAAAAGAACAAAAAAGTATGCAATGTTATTACTTCAATAAAAACAATTATGTATTTTTAGGTAGAGATAACAATAAAGCTATAAATAAAGAGAGTCCAAATAAAGCTTTATATAAAATGAATTTCAATAATGAAAGAAAAGGCAATAAAATAAGATTACATGGTTTTAGAGGAACATTTAGAAGTTTAATTGATACTTTAGATACAAAAGGAAAATTCTCTTTTGAAGTAAAAGAGAGAGCCTTAGACCACCATGCTAAAAATTTAGTTGTAAGAGCTTATAATCATAAAGCAAATTATCAAGAGCAAATGATTGAACTTATGAATTTTTGGAGTGATTTTATTTGTGGGTTGAGGGAGTGAAGTTATTATTAACTCACTTCTTCTTTGGATAGTCCATATTTTGAAATTAAATCTTCGCATATTGTATTATCAAAAAAATATTTTCTTATCCTATCTATGTGAATCTTTAGCTTGTCATAGTATTTAAAATATGTTTTTTTATTAACGCATTCCCCTCCCGAACACAAACAAAAATTTGCTATTTTTAGCGATTTTGATTTAGGTATACCTAAGTAATGTGATATAAATAAAAAAATTATATGAGTGAATTTCTTATTATAATCTTTTTGTAATTCTATAACTAGTAGGCTCACATATAATTCATCTTTCGTCAGATTATGTTTTATGGGTATTTTTTGTTTTTTGGATGATTGAAGTAATAAAGCTTCAATAAAAATAGCATGATTTAAGGCATTTTTTAACATTACAAATATTTTTTTCTCATCTTTTTTTATAACCATTTGGGTAATAAATCCTAAAGAATGATTACTATGACTAAAAATTAATGAAATTCTTTTTTCATAATTTGTTTCTTTGTTGTTTTCTTCATTGAAATTATTAGAAAAAACATCTAAAAAAATTGAATTAATATTATCATATGATTCTTTCATTTTTTCCTCAAAAGAATCTTTTTCAACATTTAATGAGTTAAAAAAATTTAAACTATAATTTGATAAATCTTTGTAAATAAAATCTTTTGGACTTAAAGGTATGCTATTCTTAAAGTAAGAATTATATTTTTCCATTAATTTTTTATTATGTATTCTAGTATTTTTATCAAAACTAGGAGGTTTTAAATATGTTTTTTTTATAAAATAAGAATCAATAAAAATAAGAACTGCTGAAAAAACATCAAAAAATAAAGGATTTGGAGTTTTTTTTCTATTAAGTAGGTTTTTATATGTATTTAAAAAATTTTTAAAATTAAAATTTCTATACTTTGGTTTTGAAAAATTTATTATCATACAATTAAATATATAATCTTTTATTTGAAAAATTGAATAATAAATCTGTTCTTCTTCTTTTATTTCAAAAGAAGGTATATATCTAGGATTCTTTTTTATTTTAGCATCAATCGCAATTAATTTTTTTATATCTAGTAAAGAAAAAACTTTATAAAAATAATATTCTAATACATTATAGTAATATGCAAAATGTAAATCTTCTCTAAATAAATCACTTAATGTTCCATTATTTATTGTTATTTCTTTTCTTATGTTGATATTGGCTCTTACGATATTTCTATCTATTTTATTATTATTATGGATATCTTGTAATAATAAACAATTCCTTTCCTCTGTTCTTTTCTTTCGAATAATAATTGAATTCAATACTTCTTCTGGTATAAAATTATTAGCTTCTTTATTTTTTTTCATAACTGAATTTAATCGAAAAAATATTAAAGTAGACTTAAAATTAATTATGTGTCCCCCCCCTGTATGATTTTATTTTTTGTCATAATTTCACAAGCGCTTATAAATAACAGTTGTTATTACAAATTTAATAATAGGAGGACTTAATGTCTTTTAACACAAAAATTTTCATTCGTATTAATTCTATTCCAGAATTATTTGGTATTTCAAAGTCTCATTGTTGGAGTTTAATTTCTAAGGGTGAAATAAAATCTTTTAAACCATCAAAAAAAGTGACACTTATACGAGTCAATGATTTAGTTGAATATATTGAAGGTACAAAAAATGAAAATTGAATTTACTTCAATTCTAAACACAGAAGGTTCTTTAAATAAAACTTTCTGTTTAGACAATAATGGTCAAGTAAAGAAAATATCCAATGCTTTTTTATCAAAGGGGACAGCACAGGTTTATCAGGTGAACTCATTAAGTGAGTTTTATTATGTATTAGAAAAATTAGCTTCTAATCAGGCTATTATAATAGGAGTGCCAAATGTATGAAATATACAATATAGTTAAAAAAGGAGAAGAAAACCCTCCTTTTTCAATAGCGAGAACTAATGATTATTTTAAATACCCAAAAGTAAATTTGCTTTTGGGTGATTATGATTATGATGAAAGTATGCCTAATCATATGAAAATAAATACTCCCGAAGAACTATATAATTTTTTATTATTAATTCTTCCAGAAGATTTTAAAAAAGTTGAGTGTTTAATTGGTTATGGTTCAAGTTATGGAATTAAAAATAGTAATGGAGAGGTTGTTAATTCAAGTAATTCTTTTCACGCTTATTGGTTAAATTCCAATGCAACAGAAAAAACTGTTGATAACTTAATAGAATATATTAAAAGAAGTTGTATTTTAAATAATTTATACTATCTTAAAATATTTAAAAATGGTGCTACTAGCCTTAGATATGCTATTGATTTAAGTGTATTAAAATCGGCATTATCAAGACTTTGTTTTGAAGCTAAACCTACTTGTAAAGATGGCTTATACCAAGATAGACCACAAAGTAGGTTTTGGAATATAAATAGTCAAGAGACACTAGACTTATCGAAAGTTTTTTATGATAATCTTCCTGATTGGAAACCTATTTATGAACAACTTAAAATAGATTATAAAGAAGTTATTCAACAAACAAAAGAAAATTATAAAACTTCAAAAATCAATGAACTAGTATCAAAAGATGTAAGTTTAGAAATTGCTACAAATATTGTAAATAAACAAATAGAAAAAGATGTATTATCTGTAAAAACTATAATTTATGAGAATGATACTTCTTATAGTTCTATAATTAATTCACTAAATGCAATAAATAAAAATATTTATATAAAAGACCCTATTGAACCTGAAAAAGGATTGAGTAAGGCAATATTAAATACTAATTTAATATTTAATGCAAGTATCTATAGCTATTTACATGGAGGTAAAAAATATATCTTAGATTTTGAACTAGACGATATTCAAACTATTTTAACTTTTTACAAAGATAATATTGAATTTAAAAAAATCATAAAAGAACTTGTTGTATATCTAGTAACTAATAAAAAAGATATATACTTTGTAGAAGGTGTATCTAACATAATTATATATTTTTTACAAAATAAAGGTACTGCTCAAATATTTAAAGAGTATTATGACAGTTATTATCTTGAGAATAAAGCATTAGAAATTTTAAAAAACTATGCTTTTATACAAAGTACAGGGAAAGTTGGATTTATTGATAAGACTAAAGAAAATTTAGAAATATTTAGTAAACCTGATTTAAAAACTATTTTTGAAAATAAAAAAATTAAAACACTATTTTCAGAAAAATCCGTAAATCCTGTAGATGTTTATATATCTTCTAGCAAAAGAGAGGAGTATCATTCTATAGTTTTTAAAGAAGAATATAAAGTAAAAAAAGGGGAATATAATTTATTTAAAGGATTTCCTTTTAAACCAATAAAAAATATAGATACTAGTTTTTATTGGAATTTTGTAAAAGAAGTTATAGCAAATAATGATGAACTTATTTACGCTCTTATATGCTCTTGGATGGCTAAAACTATTCAAACTCCTTTTTGGAAAGGAACAGCATTAGTAATTACTGGTGAAAAAGGAACAGGTAAAGGAACATTTGTTAAGACTTTTGGTTCTTTATTTGGGAATTATTATATGGAGAGTGCCGATCCAAAAAGAATATTTACATCTTTTAATGTTCATTTACAAAATTGTCTTTTATTGTATGGTAATGAAGCATTTTGGAGTGGTCAAAAAGCAGATGAAAGCAAACTAAAATCTCTTATTACAGATATTGATTTTGTATATGAAGTTAAAGGTTCTATGACTTATAAAGGAGAGAATTATACTCATCTAATTTTAGATTCAAATTCTGACCATGTTGTTTCTGTTACAGCTGATGAAAGAAGGTATATAATTACTAATACTTCATCTAAATATAGAGGAAATTTTGAATTTTTTAAAGAATTTAATAAAAAAATTGAATCAAAAGAATTTAAAGAATCACTAATGTATGACTTGATGTTTTTTGATTATAAACCTTGTGAAAATTATTTATATAAAGCTCCAATAATAAAAGCTGTAATTGACCAATTAATTAATTCTTTTGATTTATATGAACAATGGTGGTTTGAAGTTTTAGAGAATGGAAAATTTAAAGGACAAATTTATTCATTAGATAATGACTTTAGTATTAGAATTTCAAATGAAGCTTTTTATGACAGTTTTAAAAGCTTTTTAAAAGATAATACTAAAAAGAGTTATGATAATTCAGCTGTATTTATGAAATCAATAAAAAAGAGATTTCTTCCAAGTGAATTAATCATAAAAGATACTATTAAAAGTTCTGATGGAAAAAATGCAAAAATTATTGCTTCATTAGATAAATGTAGAAATTATTTTACAGGGAAATATGGTGTTGAAATTAATTCAACAATTAATGAATGGCAAGCTAACCCTATGCCAAATTATATAAAACAAGGAGTATAAAAATGATATATTTATCAGAAACATTATTTGAACAACTCATAGGTTGTAGACTAGAATCATATCTACAGGGATTTATTATATTGAATGATACTTTAAAAGAAAGCCTTCCTCACTATGTGGTAAAAATTAACGAGGAAACTTTTTTATTTATGAATAGATTTGATGAAGTTATAATTTTTCGTCCACCAAGTGCAGATTCCAAATCAAGAGAAAATTTAAAAGATTTGAAAGATTTAGAAAATTTTAAATACCAAGGTTTTAAAGGAAAATTAAATTCAAAGAAATACTACTTTTATAATAAGAAAGAGTCACTTTGTAATTTTAAAGATAAATCAATATATGTAAAAAGAGTTAAAAAATTTTTTGAATTAATATCAACTAAAGGTATAATCGAAAGTCATGACGAAAGATTTTTTTTAAAATGATATTCATTAAAAAAAGAGGGATATAATTCCTCTTTTTTATATAAACTTTAAAATATCCTATATATCCTATACTACCCATACAAAAATATAGGATGTATAAGATATATAGGTTTTTATAAACTTTATTTTAAAAAAATCAATAAAACTCTAAAAGATTTTTTAATTATATATCTATATAAAATAACTTCTTATTATAAAAACTAAACATAGAAATAATTTAATCAAAAAGGAGATTAGATTATGGAATTGTTACCAAAAGATTTAGAAGAGAAAATACCAAAGCTATATGAAACACAAAATATTCCAAGTAATGACAAAATAGTATATGTAAAATATTTTACACCTGATACTAACAGGACATGGTATGGAGTTGAATACTCTAAAGAAGATAAACTATTCTTTGGATATGTGAAAGGCTTATATCCTGAATGGGGATACTTTAGCCTTATAGAATTAAGTGAAATAAAAAGTCCATTAGGACTAACAGTTGAAAGAGATATACACTTTAAACCAACAAAGTTTAAAGATATAAAAGAATTAAATGAATAACAAAATGCCTAAAGGGGGCATTTTGTTGTTAGTTTTATTTAAAGCGTAGGATTTATAGTAAATTATAAGGATAACATTTTATTAAACTAGCCTTAAAAAAATAAAAAACTTAACTATTTATCGAACTAAACACATTCTTAAATCTTCATCAGTTGGTTTAATATATCTCATTGTTGTATTAATATCTGAATGACCTATAAACTCTTTTATAAATTTTGGATTTATTGATTTGCTCATATGGGTTATTAAGCCCACTCTAAAAGAATGAGAGGAATACCTATCTCCTAAAACTTCTTGAATAAAAGAATTTACTTGAGATATAAAAGTAATATCACTTGTGGTTTTTTGGGGATTCCCTTTTGCTTTTATAATATAATCATCTTCTTGATAACTTTCAAATATAAAATTTTTTCTTATCTCTTTAATAGATTTCTTAGAAAAGAAAAGTTTTCTTTCTTTTTTAGTTTTATGGGTAATTATAATCAATTCCTCATTTTTCAAAATTGCTAATATATCTTTTATTTTTAATTGCTTTACTTCATTTAATCTCATCCCTGTATAATAGAGTAAAATAAAAGTCCTTTTTAAATTTTCTTTTGTGTTTGAATTAATACTATTTTTTCCATTGAGATATGTTAATAACTTTTGAAACTCAAATTCGTAAATATTCTCTCTTATTTTAGTAATATTTGTACTTTTCATTTTTCGACCTTATAATTTATCTTATATATAGGGATTTTATATGCTTTAAACTCACAGATTACTGACTTTTCTGAAATAAACCGTATAAAATACTATATTTTATAATTTTTAGAAATATAGTTTATAATTGAGGTCGGAGTTTAATTTATGCGTTTAAATAGTACCTTTGTTACATTAAATAATAGTATTATTAATCAAAAAGAAACTAATAAATCTTTAAATAAGTTATCTAGTGGATTTAAAATTAATAAAGCAAGTGATGATGCATCAGGACTTGCGATTGCTGATAAATTAAGAACACAGGCAACTGGAATAAAACAAAGCATTGATAATGCCAATAGTGCAATAGCCTTATTACAGATTGCTGATAAGTCAATGGACGAGATATCAAATATTTTAGACATAATTAAAGCAAAGCTAATTCAAGCACATACTCGAACAACTTCTCCTGATGGTAGAAAAGCAATAAAAAAAGATATTGAAAAACTTTTGGAGCAAATAGAAAATATATCCAATCAAATAAATTATAATGAAACACCTTTATTAAAACATTCTGGACTGGATTTTCAAATTGGTGAAAAAAATAAAGATATTATTAGTTTAAATGATATAGATATCTCCTTATATAATTTATCAGTTGATAAAGATGAAATAGAATATGAAGAAGCATATACAAGAAATGATTTTTCTATGGCTGTAGGTGAAGAGTATACTTTAAATGATATAATTGATAATAACCAAGAATTAAAAAATATAAAAAGTGCAGATATTATTACTAATGAAATATATCATTTAAGTAGTTTAAGACCTTTAGATTTAAGTGTAAGAATAAATCAAGAAAAGATAGGATACAGTTCATTTAATGAAGGTTTTTATATACCTAAAGATGAAAGTACTAGACAGTTTTTTAGAGAATATGTAGAATTTGTAAAAAATAAGAGCCCTTTTCATTCGCATCAGGTTTCAATTCTTAATAGTACTGAATTAGGAGAATATTATAAGATAGTATTGGGGGGAAACAATAGATGATACTTCTGATCCAATATTAAAAAAAGCACAAACTCTAAATTTTACTACTTTAACATTAGGATATGAGAATCCAATTGGGGTTACAAGAAATCTTACATTGACGAATGTATTAATTGATAAATTCTCCATGCCGGAGTTATTAGCTGAAACTGATAATAATCACTTTTTTAAAGGTAAATTTAAACCTAATTTTCATGATAATGGTCTTGAGTATATAATTTATGAATTTTCTTATAAAAAACCTATTTTAGGAAATTGTGAATCATTAGAAGATTTGAAGAATATACCTATTGATGATTTCACATTTGAGTGTGCAGGAAAATTTCAAGTAACAGTGGATACTTCACTAACTAAACTAAATAATTATAGAGCAGAAGTGGGTTCAACGCAAAATCAGATTGAATCAGCCATGAGAAATTTAATGACTAATTATACAAATATAAAAAATGCAGAAAGTATAATTAGAGATGTTGATTATGCCATAGAGATTGCAAATTTTAATAAACTGAATATAATAACCCAAGCAGGCAGTTATGCTCTTGCTCAGGCAAATAATATTGAAAAAAATATTATTAAACTTTTGTATAGTCCATAAAATAATATTAAAGATACTGTATATTTTTAATTGATTACAATACTAAAACTCCACATCATAGTTTATTTATGAAATCTTTTGTACAATGCTTTTTAAGTACTAAGCTTGAGTATCATGCATATTGAACTGACACAATAATTTTTTACTTTGAAGATATTATTATATAGTTACATCAAGGAGTATTATGTCTAAAATTAATCAAATAGAAAAAGCTTTACAAGAAATTGATGCAACAAAATTTCATAAATTAGTTGATGCCTATTTATCAAAAGCATACGAGTATAAAATTGTTTCTAATGGTACAAAACTAGCTGAGGATAAACCAATAAAGGGAACTCCTGACAGTTATGTAATCTTAGAAAATGGAAATTATATTTTTATAGAATATACAACTCAGAAAACTAATGTTACAAATAAATTCGTAGATGATATAAAAAAATGTTTTAATACCTCAAAAACAAATATTGATATTAATAATATTGAAAAGATAATTTTAGCTTGTAATACTGACTTAAATGTAAGTGAGGTGAAGACATTAAAAGATTTATGTAGTAAAAATAATACTGATTGTCTAATATTATGTAATTCAACAATAGCAAATGAATTATTTAATAAATATTCCAACATTGCAAAAGACTTTCTTAATATAACAGTTGATACAAGACAAATTTTAGATTATGATGATTTTATACAAAACTTTGATTCTAATAAATTTTCAACATCATTAAATATAAATTTAAAAGGTAGAAATGAAGAATATAAAACCTTATATCAGAATATTAATGATTTTCCAATTGTATTAGTTACAGGAAGTGCAGGAGTTGGAAAAACAAAACTATCAATTGAAGTCGTAAAAAGTTATGCAAAAACTAATGATTATAAATTTAAAGCTATCTTAAATCGTGGTGCAGACATATTTGATGATATGATTTCATATTTTAACAATGAAAATAAAAAATATCTTATATTAATTGATGATGTTAATAGAATACACATAGCCCTTGATTATGCACTAAATTATTTTGCTGAAAAAATAAAAAGTGGAGATATTAAAATAATTGCTACAGTAAGAGATTATGCAAAAGATAAAATTATTGATAATATACTTGACAAAGTTAATTTTGCAGAATTTGATTTACAGGCACTCACTGAAGAATCAATTAAAGAAATTATTAAAACAGAATTTAAAATAAATAATACACTATATTTAGATAGAATAAGAGATATATCACAAGGTAACCCTAGATTAGCAATAATGTCTGCTTTAATAGTGAATAAAGAAAATAGCCTTGAGCCATTATATGATGTTACATCAATTTATGATGAATATTTTTCAAATATTCGTAAAGATTTAAATATTTTTGATAATAAAAATCTTCTACTTACAATTGTAATAGTTTCATTTTTTAGAACAATTGACAAAAGTAATAAAGAACATTGCCAACTTATAGAAACTACATTTAACATCTCCATTAATAATTTATGGGAGAATATAGAAATACTAAATAATTTAGAAATTTTTGACTTATATGAAAATGAAGTAGTAAAAATATCTGATCAAATTTTATCTACTTATTTATTTTATAAAATTGTTTTTGTAGATAAAAAAATAGATATAAGACTTTTTTTAAACTCTTTATTTCCAAAATATATACAAAAATTTGTAGATGTATTAAGTCCATTACTTAATACCTTCGATACTAAAATAATAATAAATGTACTTAAACAACCTATTGATGAACTTTGGGAAAAGAATATAAATGATGAATCCTTTATATATAATATGATGGGAGTATTTTGGTATCTTAAACAAACAGATATTCAAAATTATTTTAATAAAAAAATCAATAGCTTAGATACAGAAGTTTTTAAAATAGATAAAATTGATTATTGGACTACTACCAATACAAATGAAATTAAAGATAAGATATTAGATAAATTATCTATTTTTAGGTATGATTCTTTACAATCTATTCAGATTACAATTGAATTAATATTAAAGTATTTTTCCAAAAAACCTAGTTTGGCAACAGAAGTTATAAAAACTATATCCAATAGCTACACTTACCACTATGAAAGTTATCGTTTTGACTATGAAAAAGAATTCATCACTTTAAACACAATATGGGAAAAGTGTGAAAATGGAAAAAATGAATTAATATCAAAATTATTTATTAGAATTTGTGATGATTTACTTAAAATTGAATGTGAAGAACATATATCTAAAAAAAGAACCATTAGTTTTCAACGCTTTAAATTAGCAGAAACAAAAAAGTTAAAACTATTAAGAAATAAAATATTTGAAAAACTATCAATCCTTTATAAAAAAGAAAAATATAAGAATGATATTTTAAAGCTTTTTGAAGAATATCCATCTAAAATAAGTTGGGAGTTTGGAATTTCAAAAGTTGAAAAATGGGATAGTAAAAATATTATTAAGTTTATAAAAAATAATTTTACATCAAAATCATATCAAGAAGTTAAAGTAGTACAAATTATTTTGGAACATTTTAAAAAATATTCATTGATTTTTGATAGTAATTTAGAAGAACAATATACCCATGAATTGTATGATTTAGAAAAAATTTTGATGATAGATGATGTTGATATATCTTTAGAATTTCCAAGAGATAAAGAAGAAAAAACTGATTGGGATAAAATTAGAAATATTCATAAACAAAGATTATATGATTTTGTAAAAACTTATACTCTATCTGATTGGGAAAATCTATTTGAAAAATGTAAAATTATTGAAAAGAAAAATAGGAAGGAGGATTATAAATTTAAAAATAATTTGACAATGTTATTTATATTTTTAGCAGAAAAAAATCCAAATTTATATCTTCAAGTATTAGATAAATACTTAAAATTAGGAAATCTATTTAAACTGAGATTTTATCCAAGTAATCTTTATGAAATTTTAGGTAAAGATGAAACAAAAAAATTTATAAATCAATATACATTTAATCTTAAAGATGATTGTTTATTTAATTTTTATAATTTATTGAAAGAAGAAGATATTGATAAAGATGATGTTAATGAACTTTTAGATTTATATAAAAATACTGATGTATTTTCTGTGCCATATGGTTTAGATTATTTAAAGAAATATCTTAATATAGAAAAAAATATTTTTATTTTAGTTGTTCAAACTTTAGTACAAAGAGCAATAAATGAAAATCCACAATTTTTTCATAGCTTTGATATCTTATTTAATCATGCAAATGAAATTTCAAAAGATATAGAAAAGTATTTTAAAGAAGATATGGGACTAATAAAACAATGTTACTTAATCTCTATGGATAATCATAAACATCATGACCATGATGCAACATATTTAAATAAATTAATAGATTATGATAAGAATTTTTTAACAGTCTATATTGATAAGCTTTTTGAAGGCAAGGAATATTTAACAAAATACGATATTCATCCAAACTTTTCAATTTTATGGGGAAGAGAAGATTTTGAAACAATATTTTTTAATTTAATAGATTTAATTCTTTCCAAGACATCTACAAGAAGATACTTAAGAGAGGGCGATATTTTAGAAGCTTTTTTTGAACTAAATAAAAATAAATCTTCTTTTAAAAACTTAAATTATTGTATAAAAAAATTTATAGATACATTTTCACATAACGAAAATAAAATGACTTTTATATTTGATTATATTTCAACATTAAACGATGATTTTAGAAAACAATATATTTTATACTTCCTGAAAAACAATAAATCTTTTAAGTTGTTTAATAAGCTTTCTTTAGAACCTACTTCAAAGAGTGCAAGTGGGAGTTGGGTACCTGTATATCAAAAAGATATAGATTTTTACAACTCCTTACTTAAAAATATAAATGGCATTGATTTACTAGAACATAGACAAAAAATTGAAAAACAAATATCTTATATAGAGCAAGATATAAAAAGAGAAAAGAAAAGAGATTTTATGTATGACTACTAGTTCTTTATAATAATCTACAAAAATAAAATATATAAAATTTCAAATTATCTTATTATATCTCATGAGTTCAATTTCTAGAATAAAAATCTAAGCTATTAGTAAGTACTAGCTATATTAAAATTATCTTGTAATTTTTGAATATCAGATAAAATAGTTTTATGTACTTTTTCTCCTCTTAGAATTACTTGTTTTTTATCATCTTGAAATTTTTTTGATTTAGTATATTCTTGAATTTTTTTGTACTCCAAAGATTTTTCAAATTCATAAGCTTCTTCTAAAATTTTTGGGTCAATATTTTGTCTTAGGTATTCATCAATGCTCATATTATTTTATTTCCTATTAATTTATAAAATCTTCTTCATTTATATCTTTGTATATTTTACCATTTCTCTATCGAGAAGATTTAAGATTATAGCATTTTTATAGATAGATTTTATAAAAATTCTTATGATTTAAGCTTTTCATTTTTATTGATGAATTATTTAGGTATAATACTCCATAAGAATTTCTAAGGATTTATTATGACTACTTTACAAATAGATACAGATGATAAAAGTAAAATTGATGAACTTATATCTTTTGCTTTTGAAAAGTTTAATTTTAAAATAGAAATAAAAGATGAAAATAAAACTAAAAAAAGAACAATATCTTCTCATCTTGATGATAAATTAAAAAAAGCAAAATCTACAAATACACAAAAAGCTGTAGAATTGAAAAATGCTTTAAATGGTTTAGGTGAATTAATGGATAAGGAAAGTATAAATCTTTCATTAAATCAAGCTAAAGAAGAATATTTCTTAAGTAAAGCAAAATGAGTTTAAAAATATATATAGACACAAATATCTTTTTAGATTCTGTTTTAGATAGAGATGATGGAATATCAAAAGAGATTTTGTATTTTATTCAAGATAAAGGCTTTGAAATAGTTTTAAATGATATATCTATTATAAATATTCATTACTTTGCTAGAAAAGGTTTAGAACCTAAAGGATTAAAAAAGTATATAAATGTCATTTTAGATAATTTTACTATTGTTTCAGCAGATAAACTTTTCTTAAAACAGGCAATAAATTCAGATTTTAAAGACTTTGAAGATGCAGTTCAATATTTTTGTGCTAAAAGTATAGATGCAGATTTAATAATTACAAATGATAAAAAAGGTTTTAAAAACTCTACAATAGATACAATAACTTCAAAAGATTTTTATAATAGTTATATTAACTAAAAAACTACTACCAATAAAAGTATTACGTCTTATTCTAACAAAATTGAATCCTATATTTTCTTTAATTATTTCAAAAAATATAGGTTGTATAAGTAATATAGGTAAATTGCAAGTTTATATAAAAATTTTTATTTTAAATAAAAAATAAATTTGTTAATATTTCATGGTTTTAGATGATTTATATAAGTTCATATTGTATTGATATTTTCGCTAGTAAAATTAATATGGCATATCTTTTGGCATATCGTAATTTTTAGGAAGTGATAAAGCCCTTATTATCGCGGTGTTTCGATACTTTATTCTGAGACAGGCTACCTCCTCCATTCTATCATTTACATAAATTCAATATAATCAAAAATAATCCCTAAAATAAGGACTTCTAGTAACTTTATAGTTTTATGTAGCTATTACAAGAGTTTCTAAAGATGTAAAAATATTCGCGAATTGGCGAGTTTATATAAAAAAATTTTATTTTAAATAAAGAATAAATTCGTTAATATTCCATGCTTTTAGATGATTTATATAAGTGCATATCAATTATCGTGAATAAGTGCGAGTGTGGCGGAATAGGTAGACGCGTGGGACTTAAAATCCCATTCCGGTTTCGGAGTGTGAGTTCGATTCTCACCATTCGCACCATTTAAACAATATTCTTAATACCAAATCCTTATTTTATGGTATCTACAATACTATTTTAAGCTTTATTTATTTTGACAAAGTGTAGTCTATGTGTAACCATTATTCGATTTTAAGCTATATTTAAATTAAATTTCTTGATTTTTAGCGATATTTTTTGTCTTAGTAGATATTTAAAAAGCTTGTATATTAAATACATTTTACATTGTGCTAAATATTAACTAAATTCTTTTACTAGCTTTTTTATAAACTTCCATGTCATCACGCTTACCAATAGCAATAACATAAACACATAAAACATCATTTATTACCTCGTAAACTATTCTAACTTTTTTCTTAGCTACATATACCTTTTTTAAACCGCTAAGATTTATATTAGCTTTGTTCCCTAAAGGTAAGCCCCTTTGTGGGTTTTCTTGTATCTGTTTTAGCTTTTTTAATACTTGAAGTCTTAGGGCATAATCTAAGTCTTTTAAATCATCACTTATTTTCGGGTGTAACTTTATATCATACATACTATAACTTACTTACATCAATATCAAGGTTTTTACTTAATTCTTCCATTGAGATATATTCAGATTTAGGAGTTTTTAATCTCTGTTTAACTACTTTTAAAAT
>PDTW01000030.1 GCA_002749055.1 Candidatus Altimarinota bacterium
TATTCTTGTAAGCCATAAAGGGGCTTGTAGCTCAGTTGGTTAGAGCGCACGACTGATAATCGTGAGGTCGGAAGTTCAACTCTTCCCAGGCCCACCAACTTACTACACTATGTGGGGGATTAGCTCAGCTGGGAGAGCATCTGTTTTGCATGTAGAAGGTCAGGGGTTCGAATCCCCTATCCTCCACCACTTTTCCTTATCAAATTAGATCTTTTTTACTTTTAAATACTTAACTGTTTTGGGCAGTTGTTTCTTATTTAACAATTTATTAAATTTTTTTAGAAATATTTTTATTAGGTTCAAATTTTATTTTTAATTTATAAATAAAAAATTACAAGTTAAGCAATTTTAACTTATAGACTCAAAATTTAATGTATTAAAATAGTTTTATAAGATATGTTGTAAAACTATTTAATCCAGGAGATTCCATCATAAGACTTCTTAAGACCTGTCTCATCTATTGTTAGATAACCAAAACCATGTAATTCTCCTTTAAGTGTATATTTGTTGTCATTAGGTGTATCTAGTGTTATGGTAAATGTACTACTTTCTCCATTAGAAACTATTTCATTTCCAGAGTCGTTAACACCTTTTCTCATTTTTTTAGGTATATCTGAAATAGCCAAGTCTTTTATACTTTCTCCATTTGCTATAAGTGTATCAAGATATGCGGCTATAGTTTCTAAAGGTATCTGAACTTTTTGGGTCTTTGATTTTTTTATGTACCCTCTATAACTAGGAATTGCTATTCCTGCAATAATTCCAATAATAGCTACAGCTATTAGTATCTCAATAAGTGTGAACCCTCTTTTTTTACTATTCATAAATTCTCCTAATATTACCCTAACACTAACAAGCAAATAATATTCCTATTGAGTATTTAATATATTTTTTTAAATGCTTGATTATTGTATTATTGTGAATTCTATTACATAAAAATATTTAATTAGACACATTTATAGACTAATTTTTATTTTATCTTTTTGAATTAATTTTATGTGTTACAAGGAAGGTGTAAATCACTTTTTATAGGATTATCTAAAAGCTATTAGGTAAATTTTATTTATTATCCAAAAGTAATTCATCAGATTTAGAGAAATTTATTTTTTTTATATTATCAGAATAAATATGATATAAATTTAGTGTATTGGTTTCCATATCTTTAAAAATCTCATTTTTACTTGATATTGCATCGTAGAAGTCAACAACACTATCTCCCAATTCTGTTAAAATTGTAAGTCTATTTTTTTGTTCTAATTCTTTGTCTTCTGTTTCAACAGTTTTTAATGAAAATTTAGAAATATTTTTTAAATCCATTTTAAAATTTGAAAGTATATAAAAATTAAAACTAAAATTTTCATTTTCCTTTAATGTTCTCATAGGAAATACTACATTTGCTGCTTCTAAAGAAAGATGAATTGGTTCAAGAGAGGCTGTTTTAAAAATTTTATCCTTTCCTTTGTTTACATATTTTATTGCAATAAAGTTCCAATCTCTATCGATATAATATTTATAATCCTTCTCATCTAGTTCATTATATTTATTTTTACTTAAATATTCATTTAATTTCTTAAATGATTTTATGCCAAATTCTTTATTTTGATAAACTTCTTGAATTACTAATATGTCTTTTTTTGTATGTTTTCTTTTTTTTCTTAATACTTTTTTCTTTTTTACATTTTTCTTTTTAGTAGGTAAGGAAGAGTTGTATAAATCTGTAAAAAGTACATTATTTTTATTCTTATAAGAATTTATTGTATTAGGAACAGGAAGTACTAGTAATAATTCATCCAAATTAACAAGTTTTTTTCCTTTCTTCTTTTTAACTTTTTTTAATTTTTTAATCTTTAATTTCTTCTTATTAGCTTTATCTTCTTTTTTAGTTTTATCTTCTTTTTTATCTATTTTAACATCTATATCATAGTCCATATCTACAACTAATTGCATATTTCCTACAATAAATAATTCAAATACATTTACATTTTTTATATTTACTTTGTTTTTAAAATCTTTTTTTACAAGAAGTGAATGAGCACTTAAAGAAAAAGATATAAGTATAATAAACATACCTAAAAAATATTTATTCATATACTCCTCCTGATAATCTATATGTTAGATAACTCTAAAGCAATTTTATTCATTATTTTTGATAATAAATTATTATTTTATCATATACTCTAATAATTATATCATCTTTATCATCATTATTTATATCTTGAATTACCAATTCTCTTGGCTGGTAAGAAAAGGTTTTTTTACCTCTATAAGATTTTTTTTCAAATACTTTAAATCTAGAATCAAAAACTATCTTATTATCTTTTATTTTAAAAAATTCTATAAAGTTTCTTCTTCCATCAACAGAAATTATTTTATTACCATTAAAGTCACCAGAACTTAATATCGAAGAAATTGATTTAGGATTAGGCAGTTTATACATATATAAATTTTTGATTGTATATGCAGATTTTTTTTCATTCATAATCATAATATTTGTTCTACCTATTAAGATAAGTTCTTTTTTGCCATCTTTATCTAAATCTTTGGCTAGCAACTCACTTACCAATATTCCACTTGTTTTTATGTTTGATGATAATTTATGCTTAGAATTAAATACTGTAATTTGGTTTCTAGTTTTATCAAAGGCAAATAATTTATCTTTTTTATGAGATTTTATTTTTACTACATTGCTTAGATCTGAATTATTTTCTCCATTTATTTGATACACTATTTTAAATTTTCCATTTTCAAATTTAATACCTCTGATTATATCTTTATTGCTTATTGCAAATTCTTTTTTACCATCTTTATCTAGATCAATAAAGTTTATTTGATTAATTGGGATCTGTTTAAAAAATGAAGAAATTGCTTTTATATTTATTTTTAATTTTTCTAATTTTTTATTTTTATTTACAAAAAAAGAACTGTTTTCATAAGGATATGTTATAAGAAGGTCAGGTTTTTTATCATAATTAAAATCAACAACCAGTATGTCAGTAAGATCATCTTGG
>PDTW01000032.1 GCA_002749055.1 Candidatus Altimarinota bacterium
TGACACTTATATTCAATGATTTAACAAAAAAAAATGAAACTATTTATCTAAAATCACTGATTTCGAATCAAAACTTCTTAACCCTAATTTCAGTCTTGTTTGACCTAAAGAAAATGACTCAACTCTTAATTCAAGAGAATTTGCAAATTACTTAATATATCTAAAAAGTAAATGATTATTTGATATTGATACATTAATAAAAAAAGTCTGAAACAAGAATATGAAGGAACTAATAGAGTTATGGACTTCAAAAGAAAATACTACTACTAAAGATATACTTAGAAAAAATTGATTTGAAAATATAATAGAAGAAATATTAAACCCTGAAGCATTATTACATGAAAATAACAAAGGTAAATATGAAAATAGAATTAATTGTATTCCAAATAAAAATTTAGAAAATATATGCTCAAAAATAAGAAACTGAAAAGTAAATGAACTTACTCTAAAAAATTTCAAAAAGCAACTACCAGAAAATGAATGTTGAAGTGATTGAGTTACAAAAATAGTTATAGCAATTAATAATTTTGAAATAAATAAAAGTAAAGCTTCTTTAATAGAACAATTAAGAGAAAAATTAAAATGACATAAAGATTTAGCTAAGAAATTATTTGAAAAACTTGAAAGAAGTGCCACAAATGAACCTTGTACTTTTGAGTTATATAAAATAATAGATGATTTTAATAAAAATGAAATAGCCCAAAGAAATAAAGAAATCCAAGAAAAAAACAAAAAACTCCCTGAATGAGAAAACAAAATACCACAAATTACTACTTTAAGTGCAGAAGACTCTGTTCAGATAGTACCACAACTTTTAAAACATACAGATCTAATAGTAGCTACCTCTATTAAACAAATTGATGAGAAATCATCAAAAGATTGACTTAGCGATAAAGAAAAAAAAGAACTAGAAAGTAAAAGAAATTCATTAGTAAGAAAAAGAAAAAAAATTAACAGAGCATTAACTATTGCAAATAATACAACAGTCAAAGATCACGCAAAAATTATAAGATTGAAAGAAGGAAATAAAACAAACAAAGAAATACTTGAAAAATTAAGAGAATCAAATAAAAACCTTGATAATGCAATTAAAAAATTTGAAGAAGAGGAAAAAAAGAAAAATGAAGAAAAAAAAGGTAAAAATCCAAAAGAAGAAAATCAAAGTGAAACTAAAAATCAATCATTAGAACAAAAAACAGAATACCTAAAAAGCTGAGATTGATATTCTTTTATTTACAAATGAAAAACAATAAAAATAACGAAAGAAGAAAAAAGCTTAATTGAAAATAACGAACAAGCTAAAGAAAATTTAGTAAAAACAAGAGACATACTTGAAAAAACAAACCTTTGAAAGATACAAAAATTTATACCTCAAATATTTTGAGTTATATCAAGTATATGACTACAAATCAATGATTGAGATTATCTAAATGAAAATGAAATAAAGTTATTTTTATCAAAAATAATAAAATCAATAGAAAAAGAGCTAAAAGAGAAATGAGTAAACGACCTACCTACAGAAAGTCAAGAATTAAATGAATATATAGAATCGATAAAAAGAATTAACAAAATTTGAGCAATATGAACAATAAAAGAAGTTAATATGTATTGAGAAAGTTTTATAGAAGAAATTTTCATAAATAAATTTTGTAATAGATATTCTTCTATCTCAAACTTTGATCCTATAAAATTCCAAAAAAGTCTCTAATTTACCCCTTAAGCAAATCTTCATGTATGCTATTAGCAGCTAAACATCACTCGGCAGCACTCATAATTGTTTGCTTAAACTTATTACTGTTAGTAGTAACATCACCTGCTGCATAAAGTCACTTTACAGAAGTTTCTTGTCTTTTATCTACAATTAAACATCAATCAGTATCTTTTAAAGGATTTAAACTATCTACTATTTTTGTATCAGGATCAGAACCAATAGCTACAAATATTCAGTCAGCATTTAAAACTTTTCATGATTTTAAAGTTACAGTTTCCATAAACATCTTTCCATCTACTTTTGCTACCTCTTCTTTCAAAACTAATTCAATATTATCCCTATTTTTAACTTGATCAACCCAAATATTTTCAGCTCTAAAAGTATCTCTTCTATGAACTAAATAAACTTTTTTGCATATATCAGATAAATAAAGAGCCTCTGTCAAAGCAGTATTTCATCATCAAACTATTACAACATTCCTATCTTTAAAAAACATTCAATCACAAGTTGCACAATAACTAACTCACTTTCACAGAAATTCTTCTTCTCATTCAAATCATAAATGTCTGTATTTATTCCCTGTAGCCAATATTACAAACTTTGATTTGAATTCTTTTCCAGATGAAGTAATTACATGGAAATGGTCTTCGTGTTTATCTACTTTTGAAACCATATCTTGCAAAATCTCACTTCAAGATTTTTCAGAGTGCTTTTTAAAATTATTCATAATTTCTTTTCATGAAGCCGAAATAAATCAAGGATAATTTTCAACCTTATGACTTGTGGCTAAAGCTCATCATGGTTGTCCTCAGATTATAAGATTTTTTATTTTATACCTACTTGCATACATTCAAGCTGGCAATCAAGCACTTCAAGTTCAAACTATTATTAAATCATACATAAATAAAAATATCAATAAATAAAAAATTTAATACTATATTAAAATAATATTAAATTTTGTAAAACTTTTTTTATTTATTGATATACCCAAGGTGCAACTAACTTAAGTATTATTCAAGATACTAATAGTAAAACTAAACCTAAAATAGTTGCTGTAATTCTTTTTTTTGCATCATCTTTCATAGATTGATCCACTCATCACATACTATACATAATACCATTAAGTACTATAAAAAGTACTCATCATAATCATGCAATAAAAGTAAAATACTTTATAATATTTCAAATTATCTCTGTAACAGGTCAAAGTCATTTATCAACCTCACATTTATACCTTCTTGGGATAACTTTATTAGATTTGTCTCAAACTTTTTTCTCCACTTTTAGTTCTTTACAATCAGCTCATGGAATTATCTCTGAAGTAATAACTTTTACCTTTCAAGTTCCAGCATTAACATTCAATGTAAAAAATGCAGGTAAAAAAAGAAAAAGTATAACAAATATTTTCAAAACTATTTTCATAAAAATTCTTGTAATAATTAAATTAAAAAGAAAGTTTTGCTAAATCAAGCAAAAATGTATAAGAGGCTAACAGTATAATTGTAGCTATTACAATATTTATTACAATATTTTTTGCTTTTTTAATTTTATCTTCATCTCAAGCAGATGTTATATAATAGTAAGCTGCCATTGTAAGAAAAAATACTGCAATAGGAACTGCTAAATAAAGTGCTAAATTTGCCATATCTTTAAACAACGAAGTTCAATCGTCTAAATCTCAAGTAAAAATAAAGTTCTGCCAAGCATGAATTAATCAAACAAATATAAGAGCAAATAAAGAATAAATAATTTTAATTTTAGATTCTTTTACAACATCTTCTCTTCACCTTGAAGTAAGCAACTTTATTCAAGAAAGCATTATAAAAAATATAGCTAACCCAAATATAATAACTTTCATAAATCATATAACTTGTCCCTCAAGAGTATTTTCAAAAGTACTAAAGTCAAAAAATATATTAGAACTACCCTTATCTTTCCAAGAACCTCATATTGATGAATTTCAAACTAACTCTCATGTATTGAAACTATCATATAAAGTACCTGGAATATTTATAAATAGCAAAGCAACTACTGAATACCAAATCTGTCTTTTAGATTTACTTAACTGTTCTTCATCACTTCATTGAGATATAATCATCATTACTCAATTATAAACCATATACAAGACAAAAACTCACATTAAAATATACTTAATAGTAGTTAGTAGAGAAGTTGCTACATTTTCAAATGATTCTACTACATTTGTAGTTCAATTATCTTTAATAGAAACATTCCCAACATCATTAAAAAAAGTCATATCAGTTCATTTTGCAAATCAATTAACAGAGAACAAAAATAAAACTATAATTAAAGTAATTTTAACAAAATTTTTCATAATTTTTTTATATTAAATAGGATTAATAGGATCAAGGAAAAAGATTAATATCATGTAATTGGTAACTAGTAAAAATAAACCAATAGCAATATATAAAATTGTAAATTTAGCTTTTTTAACCATTTCTTCATCTCATCAAGAAAACAAAAGATTGTATCATGCATATATAATCATAAGAATAGTAACTATTCAAATAAATCAATTAGCCCAATTAATTATATTAGTTACAATTCAAGAAAATCATTCGACTTTAGGTACTCTAATACATTCTGATGGGTCAAAAGGATTGCTAGGACAATTTAACTTTCAATATACAACCTCAACTAATGTTTTTGAAAGTTTAACAACAATATATCAAATTATTGAATAAAAAATAGTCATTTTTCATGATTTCACTGATTCTTCATTTCAAGCAGCTGTAATTAATCTATAAAAGGAATATATTGCCATAGCAATAAAGAAGAAACTTGCTCATGCTTCTAATATTCAAATAATTGGTTCTATCATATTTTTTACAAGCCTATCGGCAAGATTCTGGTTTACTCATTTATCAAATAACAACTTAACAAAAGAATAAGAAATCTGCATAATAACAATTCAAAGACTTATCCAAATAATTCATTTTTTAAAGTTTCATAATTCTTCTTCTGATTTACCACTTGAAATAAGTTTAAATACTAGTATAAGAAAGTATACTGTAGCTATAATATAAAAAAAGTTTTTTAAATCTCTAGCTATCCTAATTAAGAAGTTATATATTCATATTTCTCATCATTGAGATCAAATATCCAATAAATCGTCACTTGATTCTTTAAATGAATCCAAAATATCATTTGTATGAGTTCATACACTTTTAGGATTCTTTTCTAGATTATTAGAAGATGCTGATAAAGAAGGAATAGTTATAAAAATTCCTACTAAAGTTATCAAAGTAAATATTATTTTTATGTATATTTTCATAATTTTATAATTAATTTATTAATCTGGCATTATTCAAAGTCTAGCTTCTATTTCCATATCAACATATTTTTTCTTTCTTCAATATTTTTTTCTTGAATATTCTTTTATAATAGCTGATACTTTCTCATTTTTATACTTATTATCCCAAATAGTTTTAAAATCAAAAGGACGAGTAGTTGCATTGTCAATATTCAATTTACAATAAGTTGTATAATTAGCTATTCAAATAATATCCTGTTGAGAAAGAAGTGGAGAATATTCTTTTTCCATATATTCAGCATCTTCAGCTCAAACCTTAAAACTCATTATTGTTCAAGCATTACCAAATACAGCATCTTTAATCGTAGGTTTTCATTCTTTTCATTGTCATCATATTTGAGCAATAAATTGATGAGCCATAATAAGAGCTAAATGATATTTCCTAGCCTCAGATAATATCTCTCAAAATGTTTCTGTGGCAAAGTTTTGGAACTCATCAACATACATATAAAAATCTTTTCTTTCAGACTCTGGCATATCTGCCCTACTCATAGCCGCCATATTCACTTTTGAAACAAATATTAATCATAAAAGCTGGGCATTAAGTGCTCATATTTTACCTTTCGATAAATTAACAAGCAAAACTTTTTTATTATCCATTATATCTCTAATATTGAAAGCTGATTTTGGTTGTCATATAATATTTCTAATTGTAGTATTTGTAATAAATGGTCAAAACTTTGAACTAAAATAAGGTATCATTTCTTGTTTCTCTCTATCTCAAGTATTAGCATATTCATGATCCCAAAAAGATTTAACAACTGGATTTTTAACTTTGGAAGTTTTATACTTCATAAAAGCATCATCAACAAAAAGTCTAGGAACATCTATAAGTGTACCTCCATCTTCTTCATCTTCCATTAATGTTAAACATCAATTTCTAAAATAATGTTGTATTCTTGGTCAGAAAATCTCATCTCAAAATATTTTTATAAATATTTCTGTTGCATCCATAGCAGCTCTATCCATTTCTCTTTTTCTCATGTCCGGATCTTTACTAATTACTTCCAACATATTAAGTCCCATAGGTCTTTCATCATCAGCAGGGTCAAAAATAATTATATCTTTTGCTCTAGCTTTTGGTGCAAAACTTAAAACATCTTCAACCAAATCACCATGTGGATCAATCACACATATTCAATCTCAATTCCGTAAATCTTGCCTAGCTAAATATCAAATAAAAACTGATTTTCAACCTCATGATTTTCAAATAACATAATGATGTCTACCTCTATCTTTTCTGTTAAAATAAACAGGTGTTTTTTTATTTCTATATTCATTCCATCACATTAAAACTCAATCTTTATAAACAGGAAAACCTCATAAATGTCTATGAACTTTTTTTATTTCATAAATTGGTTTTCATTCCTTGTCAACTCAAGTCTTTACTTTCTCTTCTATTATAGTTGGTTCTGAAGGAAACTTCAAATTATGAGGGACTGGTAATTTTTTATACTCTAACCAAGTTATTATTGGAGATTTATTGTAATTTATATCTGGAAAATGATAAATAGTTGCTATCTCATCAGTTGAATAAATTGACTTATTTTGAAAAAATCAAACTAATTTATAATAAAAAGCAAAATACCTAAATGGAGTTATAATAAACTTAAAAGCATCTTCCAAAACTTGTGGATTATCTAAACTATTATTATATTCATCTGTAAAAATAGAAGTAGCTGCAACTATAGATTTTAATCAACTAGAAGCTTTAACTTCATTTTTACTAGCTACTAATATTCTAATACTTCACTTAAATGCAGGTTGAGCAGCAGATTCTCACATAACTTTCTGACTCTCTGTTTCTGCTTGATTAAATATTTTATAAGCATCTCACTCTGTTGCTCAGGGAGCATTAGTTCAAGAATTAACCATATCATCTGGTCATGATATAAGAGCAACTATTGGGTTCCAAAGTATATCTAATCATTTTAATTTTTTCTTTCTTTTATAATTTCACTTTGATACTAATGAAGCTGCCTTTTTTGCTTTTACATTCCATTTAGAACTTTGAGGTTTTATTATAAATTGGAAAATAGCTACATCATCTTTTCAAAGTCATCAAAATACATTTGTAAGTGTATTTAAAGGATCATCTTCCAAATACTTATAAGTTTTTATAGGAAAAACATCATCATTTTCTTTTCATATAGAAGCACATCTTAGAAAATATCACTTTCTCTTAATATTTATATACTCTGCTTTTTTATCAATTATTCTTACCTCAGCATCAGTATATGTTGAAGTAATATGTTGTGATACCAAATTTACATAATTTTTAAATGTAACAATAATAAATCAAACCTCTCACTTATCATAGATCAATTCTAAACTTACTTTAGAATGTTTAAACAATCAATCTAATATTGTATCTTTTAATCATGCCTCATTAAGTTTATGAATAGATTTATAAAATATTCACATCATTCCTGTTTTTTCTTTAAAGTCTTTTTTAGTTTCTTTTTCCTTATCCAACTTAGAGTCCGCTCTAGGCAAAGTAATTTTTAAATAAACCAAATTCTTACTGTAATATATTTCAAATAAAAGTCTTACTAACTTTACAAAAAAAATAATTAAAAGTATTAAAATAGAAACTTCTAATATGTAAATAAAAATTTTCTCAAAAGCTCATAACCAATCAAAATCAAAAAAACCTCATCAATCATCAACTGGATCTTTTAATTGATGTTGATAATATTTATTAGAATTGTTTACTAATGCTGCATCAGCAACATTAAAAAAGAAAAACAATCAGACTATTGAAAAAAATATCTTTCTCATTTATTTTTATCTTTAAATATATTCTATAATATTTTAGCATATTATATTCTATTAATAAAAATAAAAGAATTGACAAACTACATCTTTGTGTTACAAGTCTTTTAAAAAAAAGAAATAATTAAAATATTTGGTTTTTCTTGATTTATAAGCTTTTATAAGTATAAATAGACTGAATTTAAAAAATAAGAAAATAAAAATGGAATATTCTAAAGAAAGTATAGATAGGCAGAAAAAAATAGCTGATTTAAAGAAAGCATGAGTTATTTGCTATGCTAATAAGTTTACTTGAAAAACTGATATAGCAGACTTAATTAAAAAACAAGATAAACTAAAAGATGCTAAAGATTTAATGGAAAACTGAGCTTTTTGAGAATTTAAAACTGCTGGTAGACTTATGCTTCATAGAAGTATGGGAAAGCTTGTATTTTCAAAAATAATGGATTTCTCTTCTGAGATTCAACTTTGTTTTCAAAGAGATAAAGTAACTTTTAATACTTGAAAAGAATTAGTAAATTCTATAAAAATTTGATGAGAAGAAAAAACTGCTCACAAAATAGCTGAAAAGTTCTGTCAAGTATGAGATTATATTTGAGTTATTTGAGACTTATTTCTAACAAAACACTCTGAACTTACTCTTTTTGTAAAAGAATTCCAAATTCTTTCTAAAGCAGTAAGACCTCTTCCTGAAAAATTCCACTGAATTCAAGATAAAGAAACTCTTTACAGACAAAGATATTTAGATTTAATAATGAATCAAGATAGTTATGATAGATTTTTATTTAGATCAAATTTTATAAAAACTCTTAGAAAATTTTATGATAAGCATAATTTTATAGAAATAGAGACTTCTGTGCTATGAAATGCTGCCTCTTGAGCTGCAGCCAAACCTTTTATAACTCATCATAACGATTTTGATGAAGATTATTTTTTAAGAATTTCCCCTGAAACTGCTTTAAAAAAAGCTACAGTAGGTAGATTTGAAAGAGTTGTAGAATTTGCTAAAGATTTTAGAAATGAATGAAGTGATCCTTCTCACTTGCAAGAGTTTACTATGATAGAACATTATGCTGCTTGGTGGAATTTTGAAGATAATATGAAATTTACACAAGAAATGTTTAACTATATTTTTGATGAAATGTGACTTAGTAGACAAATTAAAATAAAAGATAAACAATGAGTTGAAAAAATTGTGGATTTTTCAAAAAAGTTTGAGAAAATAGATTATATTGCTTGAGTAAAAGAAAAATCATGAATAGATATTGAAACTTATACAGTTGATGATGAAGAAAAACTAAGAGAAGATATTAAAAAAGCTTGATATAATTGGGAATGAATAGATAAACAAGCAACTGCTACAATGATAGATTATTTATACAAAAAAGTATTGAGACCTTGAATTTTATGACCAGCATTTGTTTATAATTATCCTAAAACAATGCAACCTTTAGCTAGAGAAAGCGATAAAAATCCAAATATAGTAGAACAATTTCAATTAGTTATAAATGGTTGGGAAGTATTAAAAGCATACTCTGAGTTAGTTGATCCAAAAGTTCAACAAGAAAAATTTGATGAACAAAATTGAGCCATAGAAAAATGAGATGAGGAAGCAACTTCCTGAGATGATGATTTCGTACTAGCTATGGAATATTGAATGCCTTGTCAATCATGATGGTGAATGTGAATAGATAGAATAGTGTCATTACTAACTGAACAAGAAAACTTAAGAGATGTAGTATTATTTCCTATTATGAAAAGCGAAAAAGATAAAAACGAAGAAAAAGCTTAGAAATAAATACTAATTCCAAAAATAATCTTATTTTCAAAAATAACATCCTTTACTAAATTAAAGGATGTTATTTATTTTACTTGACTCCTAATAGTGTTTATGTTATTATAATAATAATTATTTGGATTAAAGGGGAAAAATGTGTGCTAAAATTCAAGAAGAAATACTTTTAAATAGATAAAAAATGAGTAAAATATATGTAAATAATTAACTAACCTTAATAAAATGATAGAAAAAAGAATTGATAAATTATTAAAAAAACGTAAAGAAACACAAGATCGTTTTGATAAATTCTTTGAAGGAAACAAAGAAATATGAGAACGTTTTTATAAAAATAAAGAAAGACTAGAAAAAGAAGCAGCCCATATTTCATATGGGCTTAAAGAAGAAATAAAGAATATAGAAGATGATAAAACAATAGAACAAGATATAAAATATGAGAAAATAAAAGAGATTTTAAATAAATACGATAACAGACTAAGAAAAAAACTAAGATATAAACAAAAAATAATGTCATTTGTATTTATTTGACTTTTAATATTTTTATTATATATTTTATATATAAATTTTTGATTATTAAAATTTATTTAATTTATTAATAACTTTATAAAATGGTAGAAAAAAAACCATGAAATCGTTTTGATAGATACTTTAAAAAAAATAAAGAAAGTTTAGAAGAAGAATCAGCTCATATTTTATATAGATTTAAAAGAGAAGTAAGACATATAATAGATGACAAAACAATAGAAAAAAAAGTTAAAAATCAGAAAATAAAAAAAGCTTTATATAAGTTTGATAAAAAACTAAGGAAAGCTCTAAGATATAAACAAAAAAAGAAAAAATCTAAAAAAATTTAATATAAATCTTTTTAGATTTTTAAGAAGTTAAAAAATTATTTTTTTAACTTCTTCTAAAACCTCTTGTGGAGTTTGATTTGCATTAACTATAAAGTCGCAATAATCTAATGCGTATAAATATTCATTTTTGGCACTATCTAACCTATTTTGAAATTCACTTTCTGACATATCATGTCATCTAGAATAAATTCTCTCTCTTAATTTATCTAATGGTAAATTAAGAAAAATTGAAGTATAATCATTAGATAACTCTGGTCTTTGTTTTTTTAATTTTAACAAACCATTGATATCTAATTCTTTTATAACTTTTCTTCATTTATTTATTCAATTTGTTATAATATCATCATATTTAGTTCAATAATAATGTTTTTTATGAACTAAAGCATACTCCAAAAACTCTCAAGCCTCAATTCACTTTAAAAAATCCTCTTTACTTATAAAATTATAAATATCTCCATCTTTTTCTCAAGGTCTCATAGGCCTAGAAACATATGATTTTAAAAATTTAATATTTTCTAAGTTTTCATTTTCTAAATTTTTTCTAAGAGTTCCTTTTCAAGAACCAGAAGGTCACATAATAAAATAAATATGTCATTTTTCCATTTTTTATCTTATATTAATCAAATAATTTCTATATTTCCAAGCTACTTCTAATGATTCATTATATTATTTTAATAAAAATATACCTATCTATTAGCTTGTTTTATTATAATAATAATAAAGTCTTTTTGCAAAAAATAAAGTCCTAAAAAATTAGGACTTTATTTTTGTAATCTAAAACAAACATTATTGAGCAATTCTTGCTTGTTTTAAGTATTCTTCAACGAATTCTCATACAAGTGGAGCTGGTTTTCTAAATAATGACGAACCAAAACTAACAATTGTTCAAACATTTATTTGTCAAGATGAATTATCTCTAATATACTTTCTTTTAGAAATTAAGTCATTTGTATTTCAATATAATGAACCATCAACATGTAATACTTTTGAAGTATCTCATCATTTTCACAAAATTTTTCATCAAAATGTTCATGATTTTATTGTTACATATGTTCAAGACATATTTTCAACATCTTTATCAATTAAGATATTTCATCATTTTACAATAAAAGCAATATTTCAAGAATAAGATATATCAGTATTTATAATCAAATCTCAATTTTCAACTATATATGTTCTAGATCAAGCAAGGCTACTAAATAAATCTGAATTAACTTCAAAACTTTTATCCCTAACTATATAAACATTATCAATTCAATTATAACTGGTAAATTCATTATAATCAGAAGTTTTATCAGAAGTAGGACTTCAAACTACTGCTCAAGAGTTATAATCAAAACCATTTAAATCATTACTAATTTGATTAACACTTGTAGTATCTGTAACATCAGATGAGTAACTTGATATTGATCAACTAGAAACTCATGCTCAAACAAAATTTCTATTCTGATTTACATATACATCATCCACATATCACTGAGCAACATTTGAAACATTAGAGACATTAGAAGTATCACCAATATAACTAGTTCCTCATCAAGTTGTTACAATTGAAGGCTTAGAAACTCTTATATTAAATTTAGCAGCAAAGAATGCATCATCATATAATACTCAGTCATCTTGTATAGTTATAACTAACAAGTTATCTCAATAACTTTCATTACTTGAAAGGTTAGTTATATCTCAAACATAATTTGGATAACTAGAGAATTCAACTGACATTCAAGGATATAATATTGATGTTAAAGTTTTACAATATTTATTATTTCAATTCAAAGTATTTCAAGATTTTTTAACAACACACAATTTATCAAAATACAAATCATAACTTGAGTTATTTAAAACATATGGTTTTTGAAATATTGCTTTAAAAGGATTCATTCAATCTCATATAATAATTTTTTCTCAAGGCTCAAACACAATTTCTCATTCATTTGGTATAGTTATAACTCAAGGTTCTGTAGTTGGATTTCATCAACCTCAACCTCATCCACCTCCTCATCATCATCCTCATTGTATTTTACAAGAGCTTGAACAAAAAGAAGGAAAACTTCAAATATTTCAGCTAGAATCTAAAGATCTTTCACATTCTTCATATTCTCAATTACTATTTGGTCTTTGTACAACTCAGTCTCAACAATAACTATTTCATCATAAAGTTACTTTAGTTTTACAAGAAAAACTAGTTTTCCATCAAGAGTAACTTGGATCTGTGTTATTCGAAACACCTGAAACATAACATTCCGGTTTAAATAAATCTTTTGAAAGTGATTTATAATTACAAACTCAAGTATATTTATAATTAGAATCTGGACTACCAAAAAGAATATCTCAATTTCAACAATCTAGTTTAAATGATTTTGCTTTACTATTTCAAACACAAGTTACAGGAGTAGTCAATCAAGTTGAAGTTGAAGTTTTAGTTCCTACTTCTATTTTTTTACATTTTGGTCAAGTTCATCAACCACCACTTGAACTAACACTAACTACTTCTTCACAACTTAAATTTGTAATGGTGTCATTAATAATACATTTTGGAGTATAACTTCAAATTCAAGAATAGTTACATACTTTTGTAAATGTTTCTACTCAAGAATTACTTCAAGCTTGCGAGAAAACTTGTCCATTTCAACAATCTATTTTAAACTTACTAACTTTTGTTCACTCACAAACAACTGTTGAATTAAGAGAATTTGTTCAATTCAATGGAGAGGCTGATAAATTATTACATGAAGAAGTAACTACATTATTTACTAATACTTCTGTATTATCTGTTGAAGTAACCGAAATATTACTATTTCTTCATTTAGCATTTACAGTCGCAATATTTGTATAATCAAAAGTTGTATTAGGTTTTTCACAAACATATGAGAAATATTCTCCTGGTTCTAAATAAGAATTAGAATGATCTCAATTTCATGATATCAAGAAACTTCCCCAAGATGAAGGATATACAGAAGGCAAATTAACCGTTCATGCACAAGCTGGAGCTATAGCATCAAGCAAAACTATTTGATTTAAATCTTCAACTCAACTATTTGTTACTTTTATTCTAAATACAGCTTTTTGACCTGAATTAACTTTTTGAGTATCATTTCATATATTTCAATCAATATCTGCCAAGTTAGCATCTCTTTTATCAATACTAATACTTGGAACTGGTGTAACAGAATTAACTGTAACCGTTTTTTTACAATTATTATTAGTTACATTATCAACATAACATCTAGGAGTATAAACATTAGCTGAACCATAATTACATACCTTTGAAAAAGTTTCTACTCAAGAATTATTTCAAGGAGATGTAAATAATTGTCAATTACCACAATCTATTCTAAATGCTGAAACATTTGTTCAAGAACAAACTACATTAGAATTTAATGGAGCATCTCAAGCACTAGGAGTAATTGTCATAGAATCACAAGTTCATGGAGTATTTGTTTCTACTAAAATTACCTTTGTGTCGTCAGAATCATTAACAGGTATATTGCTGTTTTTTCATTTAGCATCAACTCTAGCAACATTTGTATAATTTGAAGTAGTATTTAACTTTTCACAAGTATATTCAAAATACTCTCATTTTTCTAAATAAGAATCTGTATGATTTCATACTCATCAAATAACAAAATTTGAAAATGTTGAAGGAATAGTAGATGGCATAGTTACTGCTCAAGCACAATTTTGCTCAACTGCATCAGTTAGCACAAAATCTTTTAAGTCTTCATCAGAATAATTAGTTACTCTAATTTTAAATACAGCTTTTTGACCTGAATTAACTTTTTGAGTATCATTTCATATATTTCAATCAATATCTAAGAAATTAGCATCTCTTTTATCAATATTAACACTTGGAACTGGTGTAACAGGATTAACTGTAACTGTTTTTTTACAAGATGAACTTGTGATACTATCATTAACCGTACAAGAAACTTCATAAGTTCAAGATGAAGGATAAGTACATTGTCAAGTTGAAGAATTCAAAATTGCTCAGTTACCGCAAGTTATTTTATATTTAGAAGCATTTGTTCAACTACAAGTAGCTGTAACATTAAGAGGTCTATTTCAAGAATTTGGAGAAACAGTTAAGTTATCACAAGTTGATTGTGGAGAAATATTTTTTGGTTGACATGAATTATCACATCAATCATTTCACCATCAAGCTTTAGTTGGGTCATTGAAATCACAAGTTTCATAAGCACTATCTAAAACACCATCTCAACACCAAGTTACACTAAAATATTGACACTCTGAATGACTAAGATCATCACTTGCATCAGGGTAATTATTAGAAAAATCATAATCAACTATATATTTTATCATAAAGTCAAAATCATTTTCTTTTGCTGTTGTTCTAATTAAAGGATGTTTTTTTACTTTCCAATTAGGCAATCAAGTTTTTATAAATTTCATGCTCTTATTCGCAGGAACTTTATATCAAGAAAACAAAATTTCTGGAGTCCAATCAAAATTTCATCATTTATCTAAATATTCAGGATTTACATAATCAATAAAATATTTAGTTAAATATACATCTTGATTTACAACATTATTATAAGTATCATAAAAATTATATGACTGTTCATATCTTAAGAAATTATCCTCAAATATTTGATCACATGTAGATACTGAAGGATTTTCAACAGTAACTGTTTTTTGACAACCTGCATTAGTTATTGTATCATCCACATAACATTTAGGAGTATAAGTTCAAGCAGAACCATATTTACAAACTTGAGAAAAACTTTCAGCTCAAGTTCAAGTTCAAAGTTTTGTGTATTGATTTCAATTTCAACAATCTATTTTAAATTTACTAACATTAGTTCAAGAACAAACAACTGATGAATCAAGAGGAGCCTTTCAAGAAGAAGGTGTTGCAGTTAAACTATTACAAGAAACTGTTTCAAATCAAGGCAAAGTATCTCAATCTCATACTGTTACTGTCTTCTTACAAGACTGGCTTGTTATATTTCAGTTTACATAACATCTTGCTGTATATGTTCAACCATTATTAAATTTATAACTTCAAGTTTTGTTATTTATTGTCTTTATTACATTTCATGAATTATTCTTTATCTCTATTTTATAGTTTGATGCTTTTGTTCAATTACATGAAAATGATGAAGTCAATGGTGCTACTCAGCTATTTGGATTAGCTGATAAATTGTCACACTTTGATGGTAAAACTATTGGTTTACAACTAGTATTACATCATCAGTCTCAAAATCATACTTTATTTGGATCTTTATAATCACACTGTTCTCATCCGTTTTTCTTCCCATCTCAACAATATGGCGCTACTGTTACTGTTACTGTCTTCTTACAAGACTGGCTTGTTATATTTCAGTTTACATAACATCTTGCTGTATAGGTTCAAGCATTACCAAATTTATAACTTCAAGTTTTATTATTTATTGTC
>PDTW01000034.1 GCA_002749055.1 Candidatus Altimarinota bacterium
TTACAAAGTATTTGAAATGTATTTTGAGTTGCTAGGTGAGCAGATGTTTTGGTTTATGCTGCTATTATTTTTCTATTATATTTTGTACTATTACTTCTTAGAAAAGTAGAAAAAAATAAAGAAGATTTAACTAAATTAGTTAGAGAAATTGCAATCTTAGAATGTAAAGACAAAAAAAAATGAATAAATCTGAAATAGTTTTTTTAGTAAGAGCTTATAATGAATCAAAAAAAATCGAAGAAGTAATAAAAAGTATAATTGGTTTCTGATATAAAAACATATTAATAATTGATGATTGATCAACTGATAATACAGAAGAAATAATTCATTGAATTAAAAAAAGTAATAAAGACACAAAAATAATACTCTTAAGACATCTATTTAACAGATGATGATGAGCTAGTTTAGAAACATGATTTGAATATATAAGAAAATATTGAGATTTATTATGATTTAATTACATATTTACTTTTGATGCCGATTGACAACATAATATAAATGATAGTAAAAACTTCATATCTCAAATGGAGAAAAGTAAAAATTTAGATATTATTTTGTGATCAAGATTTATAGAAAAAACTAATACAAATGCTCCTTTTCATAGAAGGGTTATACTTTTCTTATGAATAATATTTACTTATATAACTACTTGACTTAATTTTACAGATAGTCATAATTGATATAGACTTTTAAAATTATCAGCTATAAAAAAAATTAAATTAACAATGGATTGAATGGAATATGCCTCAGAATTAATTGAACAAATAAAAATAAATAATTTAAAATATAAAGAAATTCCTGTAAACATTAAATATACAGAATATAGTTTAAATAAATGACAAAAATCTAGCAATGCAATTAACATTGCACTAAGAATGATATGGAATAAATTTTTTAAATAAAAAAACTCTAATAAAAACTATTATATAATTTAATAAAATAAAAATATGAAATTAGTAGCATTTGATTTAGACTGAACACTAGCTGTTAGCAAACAAACAATCTCAAAAGATATTGCAAAAATGCTTGAGTTATTAACTGAAAAATATATTGTGGCAATAATTTCTTGATGAGGTTTTAATTGGTTTAAAGTTCAACTTTTTACAGAGCTTGATTTACCTGAGAAAAATAAAAAGAATTTTTATATGATGCCTAGTTGTTGAACTGAAATTTATAAATTTCAAAATGAAGATATAGAGAAAATATATTCAGATAAAATTAGCCCAGAAGACAGAAAAAGAATTATAAAAGTAGTAGATAATTATTTTAAAAATAGTAAATATTTTCCTAAAGAAAATTATTGAGATTTTATTGAAGAAAGGGGAGAATGACAAATCACAATTGCTTGTTTATGACAACATGCTCCAATTGAGATAAAATCTAAATGGGATTTTGATAGAAAAAAAAGATTAGAAATGATTTCTGATTTAGAAAAATTATTACCAGAGTTCTGATTTAAAACATGATGAACTACTTCAATTGATATAACTAAAAAATGAATAGATAAATCTGTTTGAATGACGAAATTGATGGAAGTTACCTGAGTAGAGAAAAAAGATATATTTTTTGTATGAGATATGATGTCAAAATGATGAAATGATTACCCAGTTATGGAAATGTGAATAAAATCTATTGAAACTTCTTGACCTGAAAATACTAGAGAGATTATAAAAAAGTATTTAGATATATAAATTCCTAAAATCAATTTTTAAGTAGAATATATAAAATTTTATGAAAGATAAAATAAATATTATTCAATTCCTTCCATATTATCCTCCTCATAAATGATGATTAGAAACAGTAGCTGAAGATATTTGAATATATTGGGAAAAGAATAATTTATGAAATTGTATAAATATTATTACAAGTTTTGAACAAGAAGAAAAACTTGAAAAATATGAAAAAATAGAGTTTGTTGGAGAAATTATATGATATAAAAAAGATAAAGTAGAAAATTTAGTAGTTCCAAGTCTTGAAATTATAAATAATTTTCCAATTTATAAAATTTGGTCTAAAAAATATAAAAAAATAGCAAAATATCTAAAAGCAAAAATTTGAAAAGAAAAAGAAAATTATAGAATAATTACTCATACAAGATTTTTTTTAACAAGCTTTTTAGGATGAAAATTTGCAATAAAGAATAAAGTATCTTGGGTTCATATAGAACATGGAAGTGATTATGTGAAATTATCTTCAAAATTTAAAAGTAAAGTAGCATATTTTTATGATAGAATTATTTGAAAATGGATTTTTAAAAAAGTAGATAAACTTTCAGCTATAAGTGAAGCTTGTAAAAATTTTATTTTAAAAGAATTTAAAAATAGGGAAATAGATGTTTTTTATAGATGACTTAATATCCCAAAAAAAATAATTATAAATGAAAATCTTAAAAATAAATATAGAGATAAAATAATTGTTTGATATATTTGAAGACTATATAAATGGAAAAATATTTTTTCTTTAATAGAAGCATATTATTTATTGGGAAAAAATATACAAAAAAAAATACAAATTGTTATTGTTTGAGATTGAGAAGATTATGAAAAATTAAAATTACAAGATAAAAAAAAGAAAATATATTTTACTTGAGGAAAAAACTTTAAGGAGGCTTTAGCTTATCAAAAACAATTTGATATTCATATTCATCCAAGTTCTCCTTGATGATGACTAGCAACAACTTTATTACAAGCTATGCATTTTTGATGTTTTGTTGTTGCAACACCAAATGAATGAGCAAAAGAAGT
>PDTW01000035.1 GCA_002749055.1 Candidatus Altimarinota bacterium
ATCATCAATAAAAAGCATATCAACTTCTCTTACTATAGATAAAAATTTATCTTCTTCTTTTGAATCTTCTCTAATAATTTTAAAATAATCACTTAAAGTTAAACTAATCACAGAAAAACCTTGTTTTGCAATTTCATTACAAATACAATTTGCCAAAAAAGTTTTCCCACTTCCTGCTGTTCCTTGAAATAAAAAACCTCCTCCATTCTTTAAATTTTCAGCAAATTTTTTTGAATAGCCATAAGCTTTTTTATATATTTCAGCTTCCTCTTCTGTCAAAATTTCTCTGTCTATATTTGAAAAAATATCTTTTCCCTCATTTCTATTTATTACAGAATATTTATTAAATTTTTTAATTCTTGCAGAAAATCTATATTGTCTCATACATTTGCAATCTCTTCCAATTTCATAGCCATTCTCATCAAAAAAAATTAAAGGTTCTCCGCAAACTTCACAATGATATTTGTTTTGTTTAATCTCCAATTTATCCAAATCTATATTTTTATTTAGTAAAAACTCTTTAATTAATTTCTCTATGCTTTTCATAATATAAACTCCTTAAAATTTGATTTCTATAAAAGCTGGTTCTTCTTCATCTTCCTCATTTTTCTTAAATTTTTTATAGTCAATATACTCCGCCTTAACTCCTATATACTCATTATCCATTGCAAAATTTATACATAAAATTGCATGTTCTTCACTTTCAAAATTTTGATTTAATATGAAATCTATTGCCCTTATAGTTTTAATTTTCTTTTTTATATTTTTTCTATAGTTATAAAATTCTATAAGTTTATTTTTATAGTTTTCTCCAATATTTAAAGATTTTATATAATCTAAAATAATATTTTTATTTTTCTTAGAATTTATTAAATGCTCTGGACTATTGTTAAAAATTTCTAAATGCTTTTGCATATTAAAATTGCAATCTTCTTCTTTTTCATCTAATTTATTTTCTAAATCATCTACTAATTCTTTTTCTAAATTTTGCTGTTGCAATTTATTGCAACAATTCTCATCTATATTATTTTCTATATTATTCTCTATATTATATTCTATATTATTAGTAACAGTTTCTGTTATGGTGCTATAACAGTTTTTGTTATCGTCCATATCAGTTCCTGTTATGGGCATATCAGTTTCTGTTATCAAGTTATTTTTTATTTTTATATTTGTTACTGCTTTATATAAACAATATTTAATAGCTCCTTTTTTAATTTCTTCTTTAGTCAACAATCCTTTATTAATTAAATTGTTTAAAGATTTCATAATTGTTGTTTTACTTGCTCCTCCTATCCAAGATGATAAATAGTCCAAACTTCCAGTAAAATATTGATTTTCAGTTTGAGAAAATCCATGAATTATTGCGTAGACCATGAGTTCATTTCCTTTTAAATGTAATCTCTTAATCATAAATGCTTGTACCGTAAAAAATCCATTTTCCCTTAATTCCATTTCAATTCCTCCTCTAAATAAAATTTTTTTTTGAAGCAAAAGTAAAATCTGTTTTTTCCCTAAAAAAATTATATAAAATTTTTTTTGAAATTATAATGATAGCGAATTGAAACGTTTTTGAAAAAATAAAAAAAAGAGCCATCTCAAAGGCTCATAAAAAAATGGATTTAGATTTTGTTAAAATTTCAAAAAATTAAAAAAATATAAAATTTAATAAAAATTTGGAAATAAAAAAATAAGTGATATTTTAAAAAATGCTTTACTCAGTTCTCTTTTCTTTTGTATAATAAAATCATCAGATAAAATTATACAAAGAAGATGAACTATAAAAATTAAACTCATATTCTCTAAAGTCAATATGCCAAATTTATTAAATCAAGAAATATTTCAAAAAAAATTCCCTTGACATCAAATATACTATTCAAAAATTTCGAAGCCTGTTCCCTTGATAAAAGTTTTGTCACATGGGAATGTTACTTTTGTAAATCCTCTCACAAATTTAAAGTTGCTTGTAAATCTAGATTTTGATCTTCTTGTGATAAAAAATATTATGCTTGGGTTAATTTTAAAAATAATTTATATATAAAATATCATGATGAGTAATGAGGCTATTTTTGTATTTGATGATAGAAAATTATTTGAAATAACAGTACTAGAGAAAGAAAAAACAAAAAGAGGAGGAAATTATATTGTATTATAAAGGAAAAGAAGTAATACTGGTTTATATTTTTATTGCTATTCTTATAGCTAGTGTAGTTGTTACATTTAAAAATGATAAAATATTCAGTGAAAAACTAGAGAAACAGATGCTTGAAAATGATGAAGAGTATTTTGAGATAAGATATTTAAAAAAATATATCATTCTTTTTAATATGTTCCCCATTATAGCATCACTATCATTATTTCTAGAAATATTTAAAAGTGAGCCTATTCTTGGGTTTTGGTCTTGTTTATTTGGTGCTTTAGGAATTTTTGGATGGGGATTTTATAACTATATTTATATGATAAGATATAGAATAGTTTTTGACCATGGTCGGGTTACATTATATGTTGGAAACAAAATAAAAATAACAGGTACTCTTGAACAAAGTGAAGTTATTAATAGACCTAATTCTGGAACAGCAAGAGTTGGTGCGGGGTTAGGAGTTAGTCGAGGAAATCCTTATCAAATCATTTTTAAATTAGGAGGAGTTATAAAAACAGGAAAATTTATAGATTTTGATGAGAATATGGACAATAGCTACAAACTGGTTGCTATTTTGGAAAAAGGT
>PDTW01000033.1 GCA_002749055.1 Candidatus Altimarinota bacterium
GATATTACAAATTTTGAAAAAAACCAGTGAAAAAAGTTTTTATAAAGATTTATTATATCAGAAAATACAACTTTTATTATGTTTATCATAAATAGAAATTAGGAAAAATAACTAGTTTTTTTAATAAAAATCTCAAATACTAAATAAGAGTATAAAAAATAATATATTAAATTAATGTTAGAAAAAATATACAAAATTGCAACTTTTTTTTGTTTTTGTATATTTTTAAAAATCAAGAAAATTAGAAATTAAAAAAGATAGGAAATATTTAGAATGTATAAAATCCTATACTTTATATTTTTGCAATTTGGAAAATAATTCTTAATATAAATGAAACTTATTAAAAAAGTTAAAAAAAATAGTAATGAAGAAACATGAAATAATATTTGGAGCAATAAAAGTTCCTCTTGATTTTATAATAATCTTTAGTAGCTTTTTCTTAGCTAGAGAAATAAGACTTATTACTGACCTTATACCAAATGTAAGACTACCAATTCAAACTATTGATACAAATAGTTTGTTTATATATGCAACTTTTTGAGCTTTATTATATGTAATATTATTTGCAACTCACTCTTTATATAACATAAAAATTACAAGTTCAAAAATAAAGGAAATTTTTGATATAATTAGATATTGAGTATATTGGTTTATATTCTTTTGAGTTTCAATATACTTATCAAAATGACCTTTTTATGATATAACAGAAATTCCTAGATTAATAATACTTTTTACATTTATTTTATGAACAATATTTGTTATTTTAGAAAGACTTATTCTAAATAATATACAGTATTTATTATTAAAAAAAGGCTTCGTTTCAAAAAAAAATATACTAATAATCAATAATAAAAATGATGAAGAAGTAAAAAACATAGTTAAAGATATTAAGAATTCTAAAATATATAACATAATATGATATTTAAATAAAAATAGAATTGAGTCAAAAATCAAGTATATATGAAATATAGATGTTTTACAGAAATTATTTGAAAAAAGAAAAATAGACGAAATCTTATATATAGATAGTGATTTTTGAAAAAAATATTTATTTTATATTTGGGATTTATCAAGAATTTTTGGTATAAGATATAGATATATTACTAATTCTTTTGATATAACAAAAACAAATACAAGCTTATCACTAATTAACAATATTCCTGTAATTGAAATTAAAAATACTTCCTTAGATAATTGGGGAAGAATATGGAAAAGAATTATAGATATAATATGAAGTATTTTATGAATAATAATTTTCGCACCATTAATGATATTAGTATGAATAGCTATAAAGATATGAGAGCCAAAGTCACCTGTTATATACAAAAACTCTAGGATATGACAAAATTGAAAAGTTTTTAATTTGTATAAGTTTAGGTATATGAAATGGGAGTATTGTACAAAAGATAGCTATAAAAAATATAAAAACAATGACAAAGCAAATAAATTAGAAGAAATTCTTATAAAAAAAAGTAGTTCTAGAAAATGACCTTTATATAAAATAAAAAATGATCCTAGAAAAACTAATATATGAAAAATAATTGAGAAATATTCAATAGATGAATTACCACAATTATTTAATGTTATAATATGAGATATGAGCCTTATATGACCTAGACCTCATCAACCTAGGGAAGTTGAGAAATATACACTTCATCAAAAAAGACTATTAACTATAAAGCCATGAATCACATGAATGGCACAGGTTAATTGAAGAGAAAAAAATGATTTTGAAACAGAAACCAAATTAGATATATTTTATATTGAAAATTGGAGTTTACTACTTGATACAAAAATATTACTAAAAACTTTTAGCACAATCTTTAAAAGATAATTCTTATAAATATAAAAAAATAGATATTATGAAAAATATAATAAAACTAATAAATATAATAATATTTTTATTATTTACATTCTTTATGCTTATTCCCTATTGAAATGCAGAGGGTATTGAAGATATTGAATACACAAAAAATTTAAATATAAATGAAGAGCTTATTATTGACTTAAGCAAAATACATAGTGAACTTGAAGAAAAGTACCAAGCAACAATAACTTTTGAATGGGATATAAGATGAGCATCAACTAGATCTTGAAATATATTTAAAAGAAAATTTACAAGCATTTGAGAAAAAAACATAAGTCTAAATTTATATAAAGAAGAAAATTGAGAGAAAAAACTTATATTGAATACAAATATATCGTTATTTATATTTGATAAAAGTTTGCCAGTAATTTTTGATAAAGACATAAATAAAACAGATATTATAAATTTTATAAAAAATTGAAAAGAATCTTGAGTATATATATATAATTTATGAGAAATAAGCGAAAGCAACATCTCTACTAAAAATATATTAAACAAATTAAAAAAGTACCAAACAATAACTTGAGATGAATCTGATTATGTTTTAATATGGTGAGAAAAAGATTTCTTGTTAAGTATAGTATCAAAATTAAACAAAGAAATATTAAGCTCAGGGTATAATAAAAAAATAAACCTAGTTTTAATGTCTTCTTTTAATATAAATGTGCTTAAAAATTATCTAAACAATTTCTTATCAGATAAAAAATGGATTAATAGAATAATACTTACAGATGATTCTAGTAGATTTAATATAATAAAAGTACCTAGCAAAATATCTGAACTATCTTTAATGCTTAAAAATAACAAATATAGTTATTTAGAATTAAACATAATTTCCAAAATTGATAATTTTTTATTTATATCAAAATTTATTAACAACCTTTCTAATAAATGATTTAATGCAAAAAATATTTATTTAATAATAATTATCCCATTTTTATTGTTTTTTCTCGGTTTTACTAAACATTTTCTATGATTTTCTCCTATATGAATAATGGTTCCTATTTCTCTAACTCTATTAATATTTAAAATATGACTATTAATATCAATAATAATGTTATTAGTATTATTGGTCATAAATATGATAATTTGAAAATTAACAAATAAATACACATTGTTATATACACCAAAAATAAGTTTAATAATTACAATAAATATAATAGTATTTTTTATAGCTTTAAATATTTTATATAAATATAATATGATTGATACGAGTTTAAATGATACTATTTTTATAATATTTTTTATAATTATATCTGAAAGGTTAATTACCATAATTTTATGAAAAGATTTTTCAGAGTATAAATATAACCTATTAAATACAATAATATTTTCATCTATAACATATTTATTTCTAAATATAGACATAATAAAAATATTTATATTAGCATATCCAGAAACACTATTAGCTCTTATACCCCTAAATTTTATAATCTGAAAATTTACATGATTAAGAGTTACAGAATACTTAAGATTTAAAGAAGTAATAAAAAACATAGAAGAATAATCCTATGTTTTTCTTAATTCTATAATTCTTTCTTTATCATTAGTAGTTTTATGAAAAATAATTTCTAAATCTGGTTTATAATAAGATTCTAAAATCTCGGGCCATTCAACTATAATAACTCAAGAATTATTATCAAATATATCTTCTCATCAAATTGCAAAAAATTCATCATAATTATTAAGTCTATATAAATCAAAATGATATACATCATTATATTTATTATAGTAAGTATATGTTGGTGACAAAACTTTTTCGTTAATTCACAAAATTGAGTTTATTATATATTTTGAGAAAGTTGTTTTTCAAGATCATAAATCTCATTTTAAAAAAATAACATAAGGTCTAACGATATTTAATTTCACCTTCTCTATACCATCAATTAAGTATTTTATTTTCATATTTAAATTATTTATAATAAAATATTTGCTTAAAAAGTTATTTTGATGTATACTTTGTAAGTATAATAAAATTATTTAATTATAAAATATATAATATGGAAACTCTAATAAAAGTAAACAAAAGAGAAACTAATTGAATAATAGTATTCGAATTCTCTTGAGAATTAGATGAAACTAATGCTGATAAAACTTTCAAATGAATATACGATGAAGTATGAGATTTCAAATGAAAGAAAATACTTTTTAATTTGTCGTGATTAAAGTATTTAAATTCAAAATCTATCGGTTACATTGCAGATATATTCTCAAATGTTGAAGAAAATGAATGAGAAATGTATATAAGTGATTGTAGCGAATGAGTGAAAGATGTACTAGAATTAGTTTGAATTACAACAATTATAACTACTGTTGATAAAGAAGAAGAGGTAACTAAAAAATAATTTTAAAAACCTTGAACTAAATCAGTTTTCTTAAACTGATTTTTTTGTTTTACAGAAAAAATAGTAGTTTCAAGATTCTTTTTACAAACATATCAAATTTTTCATACATCTTTTCTTTTTCAGTATGATTTTAAAACTAACACAACAAAACATCAATATCTATCTTCATTTTCAACTTGCTCAATTACAGTTCAAACCTCAACAAAAGATATGTTCCTATTTGTTTTTAGTTTTCTTTTAGAATGTGTATTAACACTATAAACATCTCATACTTTTGTATTCTTAGAATATGAATTACTATTTTTTTTAGCACTTTTAGAATTAACACTAGAATGATTTTTTAAATACTTTTTACAAACATATCAGATTTTTCATACATTAGCAGGATTTTTAGAATTCAAAACCTCCATTTTAAAACATCACCTAGAATTAGCTTTATTTAATTGAATTATAATATCTCATTTAAATAAATATCAAGATTTAATAGTAAAAGTTTTATCATTAATTTTTAAAGAATGAACTCATACATCATAAACCTTACCAACCTTAGTTTTCAAATTAATTCATGGTAAGGGAATATTCTCTGGAATAATAACTCAAGCAAGTTCTTTTTTAATATTATTTACTAAATTTTTTTCTGATTTAGAAAGAGTTTCTGATTTAGAGAGAGTTTTAGAGTTTTTTCAAATATCTTTTTCTGCATTGCTATTCTCCCCTTCATTTTTTATAACTTCTATTTTTTTAGTAAGTTTATTACTTTCTATAAATTCTTTTTCTTTTTTATCTAAATTCTTTTTTTCTTTATTTTTTAAAGAATTTGATAACTTATCAAATATAGATGTTTTTTCTTTTGTATTATCATTATTAGATAACAAATCATCTGAAGCTCATGATAAAGTATTTCATGATTTTAGAGAAACAACACCTGTATTATTTTTAGGAACTTCAGTATTAGTCTTTTTACTATTATTTATAATGGTAAACAACATACCAAAAATAAGTAAACCAAAAAAAGAAAAGAAAACAACTTTTAAAATATTTTTCATATAAAAAATAAGATATAAAATAAATATATTATATTTATACTTATTTTATGACAATATTCAAGTTTTTATTATAATAAATTATATTTTCTTTTTCCAATGCGAAATTTTTATCATAGCATCTAATGGTGTAAGAGAATTTATATCCAGATTCTTTAATTCATTTTCTAGATAAGATAAACTTTCTGATTTCACTTTTATCTGATTTAAAGAAAAGTCTTCTAAACTAAGTTGATTTCATTTTAATTTATGGTGCTCTAATTCTAAGTTTTTTAACATATTTCTTGCTTCTTTTAAAATAGAATCATTGATTCAAGCTATTTTAGCAACCTCTATTCAAAAACTTTTTTTTATTCATCAAGGAATTATTTTTCTGAGAAATACAAGATTTTTATCATTCTCTCAAACAGCAACAGAATAGTTTGAAACTCATTTTAAAGATAAAGATTCATCAATCAATTCATGATAATGAGTAGCAAAAAGAGTTTTTGCTTTTATGTTAGAATGTATATATTTTAATATAGACCAAGCCAAACTGATTCAGTCATATGTACTAGTTCATCTTCATATTTCATCAATAATTATAAAACTTTTTTCTGTAGAATTATTAATTATATTAGCCATTTCTTGCATTTCTACCATAAAAGTAGATTGTCATAAAAATAAATTATCGCTTGCTCAAACTCTTGAGAAAAGTTTATCAATAACACTAATTTTAACTTCCTTAGCTGGTACAAAAGATCAAATATGTGCCATTAATATAATCAAAGAGTTCTGTCTTAAGTATGTTGATTTACCTCACATATTAGGTCATGTAATAATATGTATATAATCATTATTATTCAAGATTAATTCATTACTTATGAAATCTTTCTCAATATTTTCAATTACAGGGTGTCTTCATCAAACTATATTTATTTCAGGTTTTTGTCATATCATAGGTCTACAATAATCATTATTTAAAGAGACATAGGATAAGCTACAAACAAAATCAATATAAGCTATTTTATGATCAACTTTTTTTATAGCTTCAAATTTAGATAATATAACAGCCCTTATTTCTAAAAATATTTCATACTCTTTTTCAGCTAATATTCTTTCTGCCTCTAATAATTTCTGCTCAAACTCTTTTAACTCAACAGTAATATATCTAGAAGCATTTACGAGAGTTTGCTTATGAATAAAATTAGGCAAAACTTTTGAAACTTGAGATTTCGAGATTTCTATAAAATATCAAGAAGCAGAAGTAAATTTTATTCTTAAATTTCATATTCAAGTTTCTTTTGATAATTTAATTTGATAATTGGAAAGCCAATCTTTAGAATTTAATATAATATCCCTATAATTAAAAATCTCTTCATTATAGGTATCTTTAATTATTCATCAAGAAGTGATTGAATTTTTAGAATCTTCTAAAATTGAATCATCTATAATTTTAATTATTTTTTTTATTTCTTCCACAAAGATAAGTTAAATATTTATTAAAATTATTATAATATTAAATAATCTATTTGCAATTTATTAAGCCTAAATTATAATAAATATAATGATTTAATAAAAATAAAATAAACATGATAAAAGTAAAAGACTCTGATACTCTTATAGATATAGTAAATAAAATAAGTGTTTCAAATAAAGAAAAAATAGTGCTTGATTTCCCATTCTGACATCAAGTATTACATAATTATCTTTCATTAAAAATAATAAAAAATAAATGTTTAGATAAAGAGTTAATAATCATAACTAATGATATTAATGCAAAAAATATTTGAAAAAGAATATGAATAAAATACTCATTAACAAGCAATAAAGACTTAAGCAAAACTCAAGAATTGTTAAAGTATAACTTTACATTTTTTTCATTTCTTAAGTTTCAAATTAAAAAATATATAGAAGAAATAGCTTATTTTTTAAAAAGTGACAAAAATCAACAATTGTGAATACATAATATAACAAAAAACACAAAAACTAGAATATGATTTTTTACAACAATACTTTTAATATCTATATCTATATTTACCTTTATTTTTTATTTTGCAGTAAATAAAACCATAGTAAGCATAACTCCTGAAACAACAATAAAAACTAGAAACAAAAACATAATATTTACTGAAAATGAAGAAACTCCTTCTTATAGAAATAACATAGTTACTATAAAAAAAATATCTAATAAAACATCTCTGAAAGAAACTTTCTGAACATCATGAGTAGAAATAAAAAATAACAAAAGAAGTTTCTGAAAAGCAATAATATACAATTATTTAGATGAAGAAGTGGAATTAATAAAAAACACTAGATTAAAAACAAAATCATGACTATTATATAAAATAAAGAAAGATATAAATATAAAAAAGGCAGAAAAAAATAAAGAATGAATAATTATACCATGAAAAATAGAGGTTGAGATTGTTGCAAAAGATTTTGATATTAACTGAGAAGTAATATGAAAAAACTGAAATATAAAAAAGTGAACAAAATTAATTTTACCATGATTAAATGAAAAAGAAAAAGAGAGTATATACTGAGAAACAAGTTCAGACATAATATGATGAAGCAATGAATATGCAAAAATTCTTACAAAAGAAGATATAGATAATTCATATAAAATATTTGAAGAGAAGTTGAAACAAAATTCTTTAAAAGAACTAAAAAATAAAATAAAACAAGAAAATATAAGCAATAATATAACTTATGAGATACTATGAATAGACAAAATTATAAAATATAGCGATTTAAATATAAAAGAAGTTTGAAGAATATTAAATCCTTGACAAAAAAGAGATAATTTTACACTATCTTGATCTATAGTTATAAATACATATGTATATAACAAAAATACGGTAATAAATAAGATGAGATCTGTTATTAAAAACTCAATTATTGAATGAGACGAAAAAATTACTTTTATAAATGATAAATCTCTAAGAGTATCAAATGTTATTTATAAACAAAAATATCCTCATGAAATAAAAGCAACTCTGCAAATAGAAGTATTTGTTTCTCATAATTTTGATAACGAAGAAAATTATTATGTAGAAAAACTTAAAAATGAAATACTATGACTAGACAAAGAAGATGCTATAAAAATTCTTCTAAATGATAATAAAATAAGTGAAGTAAACATTGAAATCAGACCATTTTTTATAAACAAGGTTTCAAATATATTAAAAAATATTGAATTTAAATTAAAATAATTAGTTTTTACTATATATTAGTAAACTTTTTTAAGATTCTATAATAAGATTCTATAATATAATAAATAAGTAAATTATGTAAATTTCTCTTGATTTCCATATTTTATTATTTATAATAAATAAAAAGGTTTTTTATAAAAAAGATAAATGTTAAGATATATTTTTAAATTAATTTTTGCTATATTCTCTGCTATATTTGCTTTTTCTACTTCTTATGCAAATGTAGATATTTTTGATTCTACTATTAGAGATAACTGAATTCATCCAAGCTCTCCTTTTACTTTGGAAATAAAATATGTTAGTCCGAATACGATAAATACAAATTCTGCAAATTTTCAATTACGTAAATATAATTGAACAAGTTGGTGACAAAATATTGCTCCTGCTTATGTGGACTTAAATGGAGCAATAGTTACTATTAAAGTAAAAACTATTTGAGCTCCTTATGAATTAAAAATTATAAATCCACAAAATCTAAAATATGAGTTATCTGAAATAAATCCATATGACTGAATTAGTTGATGGTGATACAAAATGGGAACATCTGGTTTAAAAAAAATTAATAATCCCGAATACTTATGAAATCCTAGTTTCAAGGAAAGCATAAACTGAAATAGATTTGAAGATAATTATCTGTTTCAATTCTGAGCAAAAAATGATGATAATCTTAAAGATGCCTGAAATTATGAGTGAAGTGTTGATTTCCATATAAACTTAAAATATTGTCCTGAGTATGAATCTAATTGAGTTGATTGTAAAGAAAATAATTATGTGTATATAGAAGAGAATTCTTGAGTTAAAACTTGGTCTGACTGAACTTATGCTAAAACCTGTAATGATTATAGGAGGTGAAATAATCCAAACCACTATTATACATGAGACACTTGAGATTGAACTTATATGATAAAACCAGATGCTAATAAACCAGCTTTTGAAGTTTACTGTGATATGAGTACTAACTGATGATGATGGACTCAATATGTAAATATTAAATGAAGTTATAACTTTTCTGATGCAAAATCTTGTTGGCTTTGAAATATAATCTCTAATTATAATTTAGAATGTTTTAATCCAAATAGATATAGTATAGATGTAACTGAACTTTATAATGATGATTGGAATTGAAATGATTATTTTTATAATATTTCTAATATTTGAGAAGATGTTTCTACTCAAACATCTAGAGGTAGTTATAGATGTTTATGACATAGTGATTTTATGACTATAATGACTCAAAATAACTTACCAAATCCAGATTGATCTGATGCAAAATGGATTTGGTTGTGAAAAAATTATTGTCAATTTTGACGGGAGGTTGCTTGAAGTTATATTTCTAATGGTTATATGAATTATGATACAACAGGTACTTTTTGAGAGTCTTCTTGAGCCAAACGGGAAAGTTTTGCAAGACTTAATAAGCTTTATTTTAGAAATAATGTTTGAGAAAAAATAGTTTCTTATAATTCCTGAAGAAGATGGTCTGATTGAACTTATGCTAGAGATTGTAATGAATATAAAAATCCTCCTAGTTGATATTCTTATTTCTGAAATACTTGAGATTGAGAATATTATATAGATACTGATTGAAATTGAGGAAATGCTCCTTACCTAGCTACTTGCAATATGACTATTGATTCTTGATGATGGACTCTACTTCAACAACGGAAATCAGGTATTTGAAATACTTACATAGGTGGAGATTTTTCTTGATGAACAAAGATTCTAATGACTTATAAAAGATTACATAAACCTTCTGAAAATTATGCAATAAAAATAAATCAATTTAAAACTAGACAATGTTGAAATGAGCATACAACTATAGCTGATTATGTAGATCATATTTTACATTGAACTTGGTGATATTGTGGACGGACTAATACTTCTTGAGATTATAATGATATAATTACTGAAAAAGTTATTGAGTGATCTTATGTAAATGATGTTTGTATAAATTGAAGTTTACATAAAACAGATTCACGGAATGCTGATTGGCGGACATCTTCTTGAAGGTGAGCAATGAGATATCGGTTTAGTAATACCACTGTTTTATGATGAAATGAATGAAGAAGTAGCTGACGGTGTGCTTGAACTTATGAAAATAATAAAAGATGGACAGAAGTTGATACCTGGGTTAGATAAAAAATAAAATTATTTTATTTTTCAAAATTTACTTTAAATCATGGTAGAAGCATTTCATTATAAGTAAATTGTTTTCAATTTATTCACCAAAAATACATTCTTCAATCAAGAGAAATAACTAAATTATAAGCTCAAGGTTCACAACATCTATCATGAATGATTTCGTCAAAATTTGTATCATAAATTTTTCCATCAAGATAATACTGAATTTTTGAATTTTTATCTTTTTTGAAGAAATAAAATAATTTTCAATCTAAATTAGAAAGTCAGAAGACATTTTCATATTTTATTTCTTCTCAATTTTTAATTAATCTAGTATGAAACTTCAAAGAACTCATTGCAGGATTTGAATGTCTCTGAACCTCATTATACAAAAGCCACCAATCATCTCATTTTGAAACTAAATTTTTGAATGGTTCTTCTACAATAAACATAGTTTTTGTACTTTTATAAAGTTCTTTATCACCTTTTTTAACTATATATTGAATATATCAATCCTTGGAGTCAATTGTGTCAACATTTATTGTTCCAAATTTTTTTGAGTGATTAGAACCTCTATCATGCTTCCAATTTTTATAAAAAAGATTATTTTTTCTATCTACCTTTTTTCTTACTTCATTAGCTTTTTTATTATCAAAACTTAAACTTTTATCTTCTTCAAATTCTCAAGCAGGATACTCTACAAAATAATCTATAACTTCACCTTTTCCAGAATAAGAAATACTATGTTTTGCATCTTTTGGAATATTAACTCTTCAAACAATTTTAGATTCTCAATTTAGTTTATCTTCTTTTGTAATTTTTATTTCTTTTGTATTATCTTCATATTTTGGAATTTTTTTCAAATATTCATCTTTCCAATACGCATCTAAGTTTTTAAAATTATTAGGGAATAAAACAAACTCATTTTCTTTATAATAAGGTTTTATACAATCATCACAGTCAACTAGTCTACTCCATTTTATGTATTTATAAAATAATGCTGAGTAAGTTCTTGTTCCTCCATCTTGATAAACAGCTCTTTTAGGATAAAGTCAAATTCATAAAAAAATAAGAATTACAATTATAATAATATGTTTTTTCATAATAAAATTCTTAAAAAATAATTTTATAAAAATAAAGTTAAAAATTCAAAGTTTTTATTCTAATATATATAAAATACTGAAAACTCCAGTATTTTATATATAATGGATAAAAAATCAAAAGTTTTTATTCTAATATATATTTCAATTGTATTTCTCATGGAAACTTTGAATTCACCCTATATAAAAATATTTTTCACGAAAAAATATTTTTATTTTTAATATTATTTATATTCTCAAAAATAATTTTTTCTAAACTCTCTCTATGTCTTTCAAAGATATTATTATTTAAAATTCTTAAAAAAGTTATGTGTGGAGAAAAAACTAAGCTATTGTCAGAAATCTCAACTCTATTATATTTTTTATGGAAAATATTTCTATACCTTTCTAAAGGAATTTCTGTTTTTATTGTAAAATAACATATAAACCTATTATTATTTCTATAAAAGTAATCTATCCCCATAAGAAATATTTCTTTTGAAACATCTAACTTTTTTATATTTTCTTGGATATTTTGCATATTTTCTTGGGAAATTTCTTTTTCAAAATAATACAAAGTTATATGAGGAGAAAGTGGATTTTGCATTTCTACAATATTTTCAATATTATTTTCTTTTAAATAATTATAAATTTCTACAAAAATATCTGAAAATATTTCAGGTTCCATTTCTAATCATAAAAAATGTGATGTTGTTTTCATAATTTCTTTTTTTTATTATTTCTATACATGGTATATCTTAAAAAAGATACTTTTAATAAATATATAAAAATATTTAATTAACATACTTTTCTACTAGGTCAACAATTTGAGAATAAATTTCTTTTCTCTGATTTAAAATATCTCCTTTTTTAAAAAATTTATATTCAAAAATTTCATTTTTATCAACCCTCATTTTTCAACTTATTATTTTCGCAAGAAAGATATATTCCATTTTTTCTCTATCTCAAAAAGTTATTTTATAAATACTTATTGGTTTAGGAAATTCTTCAATATTTACTCTACTATCTTTTAATCAAGCTACTTCTAATGGAATATTTATCTGAAGATTAAATTCTTCCATAATTTCTCTATGTAAAGCTTGATACATATTCTCTCATTTCTCAATATGACCGCCAGGTAAAGCCCAGAGAGTTTTTTCTGAATGTTTCACTAATAAAATTTCTTTTTTTTCATTGAATAAAATGGTTCTAACGACTTGTTCCATAATTTTTAATATTTTATTTTAAATAATTTTTTAGTATATTATATTAAAAATTATAAAAATTGCCACTTAATTAAAATATACAAAAAACAGACATCTATCACCTATTGAAAATATGGTTAATAATAAAAAATAGGGTGGTTTCCCTCTTTAAATAAGCGAAACTCTTTTTTATAAAATTTGACTTGCTTCTTTTAATCTACTAGCACAAGAATATAATTCAGTTGCTAATTTAATTCTTGAAGGTATTCTTCACTCATCAGCTATTCAATCTTTATACATTTTTTCAGAAAATGCTTCTAAAAATTTAGATAATTCACTATTTACTAAATTTCAAATTCTTTTAGCAAGTTCTTTATTATCTATACCAATTCATTTAATTTGATTTGTATGTTTAAAAGTTTTTACTTTTTCTGGCTTTTCTTTTATACTTTCTAAATAATCTTCAACTGGTTTTTCACAATAACCCCAAGCAGTAGATATATTAGAAAATGCTTCATTTAATAAAGATTTAATTTCTTTATTATCTATATTATCTTTCAAATCAGCAATAAATACAGCTAAACTATCATAATATAAATCTCCTATTCTTTCAGCAAGTTCTTCGTAAGAAATATTTATTCACTCTATACTTTTAGTTTTTCATCAATCTAAAACTTCATTTACTTGTCATAAATTTTCATCTATATTTGATTGTAATTCTAATGCTCTTTTTGCTTGTTCATCTAAGATAAAATCTTCTCTTATAATATCTTCTCTTGTTTGATATCAAGAAAAATTAGCAATTTCTATAATAATATCATTTAAAAATAAATCTATATCTGGTTCAACCTCTCTATAATCAGATATATTTATTTTTTTTCATTCTCTAATCAACTTAATAAAAGGCCAAAACCATTCTTTTACCTTATTTTGAACTTCTCATTCTGATAATGTATGAGTTATTTTATTTTCCATATTTATTGTTAATTATTTAATATATTATATTATAAATACTACTTAAAAACAAATTTATTTTTTTACTCTAACAACAAGAACTTTTTTCTCAAACTTTCAATTATTAAACTTTGCTTTTTCTAAAATTCTACTATTTTCAAATTCAAGAGTACTTCACCTTTGAATTACTCATTCAATTTCTGTACTTCAATTTCAAGGGAAATAATCTCAAAAGTTTTTATACAATGATAAAGAAGAAATATCTTTAATTCATCAGTTATCTCACTTTATTATTACTAATGTATCATTATCAGCAAAGTGTTTTCAAATAAATATATCATCTATATTATCTGAAACAAATGTATATCAATCTAGTAAAATATTATCTCATTTTTTTAATCACTTTATTTTTCACTGTTTTATTAATTCTGATATTTCTACATTAGTAGCTACTTTATCTCAAATTTTAACCTCATTCTCTGAAACCCAAGAATGATGACTATCTCATCTAATTATATGTTTTCATTCCAAGTCTGGCATTTTTTCTAATCATTCATCAAGTTTTTTTAATAACTTTTTTTGTGCTATTGTTAATTTTTCAGTTCATCTTAAAACTCAATTTATATTTCAAAACATAAATTTATCAGTAAAAGCAAAAATTAACATTGCTTCTGTTCTATCTAAATTAGGTATTTTTTCTATTGCTTTATCAATCATTGAACTAAAATTTATATGTTGTTTTCATAATAATTCATCTCTATATTGTAGAGCTCTATATCTCTTAATAACATCAAATCATTTTCATCATAATCAACTTTCATTAATTAAATAATAAAATTCTTTTGGTATTCAAAGATTTTTTAATTTTTCATCAACACTTAAATTATCAAAATCTTTTAAATTTAATCTATTATCTAAAACTTCCTTATCTTTTAATTTTTGTAATTCTTTTAACTGTTCTTCTGGTAAGTTATCTACTAATTTACTTTCAAAATCAAACACTTTTTTAGGAACTATCTCATCTACTTTTCAACTAGTTTCTCAAACAACATTTTTTACTTCTAGGCTTTGAACTAACCTTTCTTTATTAATTCTTAATTTTGAGATTTGTTTCATTCAGAGTTTAACAGTTTTCTTTCAAACATATACTCATACTCAAACTCAACTTCATATTAATCATAATTCTGCAACTGCCTTTCATTTTTCATAAGCATCTCAAGTTAATAAACTCCAAAAACTTTCTCATATTGCTTCTGCTATTTGTTTTAATCAATCCCAACTTACTAATTGACTTAATCAATCAAGTATTATTTTTCAATTTGTTTCCCATACTTGAATAGCTAAATCATAGTTATTTAATATTAATTCATCTACTATTCATTTTGAAAAATTTTCAAAACTACTATTATTGTTTAAATTATTATCTATTCAAAGTTTTTCATAAAGCATTATTTTTGCTTCATTTATCATTGCTTGTTTATCTAATTCTTCTCTTGTTTCTTTTAATACAAGACTTTCTAATTTTTCTCTTAAATCTAATTTTTCTTGTTCTTGGTGATTTAAAAAAGATTTTAGTGATTGAATTATTTCAGAATTATCTTGATTTCTCATATAGAAACTTTGAAGTTCTTTTTGATATTTATTATCATCAAAAACAGAAATACTTTCATTATTTCTGTTTTCTTGTCATTCATATCTATTTCAAAGTATTTCAGGCATATGATTAACTATGAGAATAATATATTAATAGAATATCATATTACAAAATTAATATCAATTTCTCACACTATCAATAAGCTTATCGCATATTTAAAAAAATATGATTGTACACTATATATCCCCCTATTTTAAGCCAACAAAAAATCCATCCGAAGATGGATTTTCTTTAAATTCTTTAATGACAATACCAAAACCTCTTTCTTCAGCCCCCCTAAAGGCAAAACTCTATATGAATTTACTAAAAATTTCTATAGAGTTTTTAAACAAAATAATTGTTTTATAGAAAGAATAAAGTTTTAACAGAAAAATATATTACATTAATCTTAATCTTCGAAACTTTCAAAATTTCAATTTTCTATATCTAAAATAGCATTATCATACTCTTTTAAAATATCTTTTTTATATTATTCCCAATTAAGATTATTTCAGTCCTTTTTATTTTTTTTAGCAAATAACATTAAAGGAACAATTAAACTATTTACTTCCATAAGTAAAAATCACCTAATAGCAAAAGTATTTATATTTGTCCTTATTTTAAAATAAGGATTATGTAAGGATATAAAAGAATGTTGTTTTTCTCTTATTTTTGAAACAAATTCTTTCTTATCAAAATATTTTCGAAGTTTTTTTAAGTTTTCCTCTCTTATTTGTTATTACTATTTTCATATTATACTTTTCAATTAGTAATTAAGTTTTTTAACTTTTTTGTATTTTCTTCTGTTTTTCTATTAAATTCTTCACCCCAGTCACTTGTATCAAGTGGCTCAATTTCAACTCCCCAATCATTTTTTGAAGGAAGAGTAATATTTATACTTCTAGTAATAACTGCATTTTGCATTAACATATTTAATAAGTTTGATGGTGTAGTTCACATATTTTTAGCTAAATCATAAAACTCTTTTTTTAATTTTTCTTTAAGTGTGAAATTCATTGTTGTTCTCATAATGATTTTGTTATATATAATATATGTATATATTATAATTATTTATACATAAAAAATCAAATTTATATAATATTAGAATTCTATAAAGATGAGTTAACTGATATCCCCAGAGAAGAAATACAGCAATTAACAGACCATTGAATAGAAAATTTACTCAGAGAAAGATGATTACAACTATACCCTACTTGAAGTAGCGAAATGGATGATAGATGGATGATAACGGAAGATAGAGATTTTATCATTGATGTTGAAAGTATTTGGAGTAGAATAGAACGGAGAGATATCAAACCTATATTAAGACTATTTGAAAAAGAATGATACTATCACAATGACAGTCACTGGTGAAACTTTATCTTATGAGATGATTGAAAAACTTATATGATAGATTTTTGGAGAAGTAGAATATCACCTAAAAAATAAAAATTATGAATACAATTAAAGCCCTTAACAAAGGGAAAACCTTTGCAATACCTGAATATGCATTTCAATTATTTAGAGGATGAAATTATCTAGATAAAGTAGAAATATCTGGTTTTTGAGGTGGATGTAAAATCATTGAATGAATTGAAGGATTTACTTTTATAGAATTTGTTGATAGGGATATAAGAGATAAAATTATATGAAATTTCCCAGAAGCAACAGCTATGAACCAAAAAACAGATAAAAATGGAAGACATATACCTGAACTTGTTGGGGCTTTTGATGATGAAAATAGCTATTACATGATAGTATATCCAAACCATGCTGATACAGATGAAATTAATCCTAATATATGAGTATTTAAGGGAATGGTAATTAACCCTCTTGCATTAGGTAATGAAATTTGAGAGGATAAAAATGTAAAAGATAAAGTAAGTAAAACTTTATGAGACAACTAAGAGATTAAGTTATAAAGTTAATCGGAAGTGTTTATAAAACTGTGTAAATAGAAATTTTAAATATTCCCAAATACTTGAAAAGAAAAACAAAGAACTGGAAGAAATAAAATCAAAAAAATATAAAATTGAGTATGAAAATTTAAGCTATCACACAAACTTTTTCTACACTTTTCCCCTAATTTAAGCCAACAAAAAAAATCTCAAAACTGAGATTTTTGTCAAAATTCTAAATGGCAGTCCCACTAGGAATCGAACCTAGATCACAGGATTTGGAGTCCTGCATTCTGACCGTTGAAATATGGGACTAATAAAAACCCTTATACTATTTATTAAAAAGAGCATAAAGGTTTTTTAATTATATAGAATATCTTTTAAAAAATTTAATTGAGTCTTTTCCTATAAAATCTTTTACTTTAACATTTGGATCAATTACAAATGCTTGTTCTAGTAAAGAAATCTCTGATTTAAATTTTCACATTTTACCTTCAATAATTTTTAGCAAAACATCATCTGTTTTGTTAGACATTTTTGGATCATTTTTCATTATTTCTAATTGAAGAGATTTTTCTTTTTCTATAACTTCATCTGAAATATCCTCTGGTGATAAATAATCTGGATTAGAAGCAGTTACATGCATAGCAACTTGTTTAGCTTTCTCTTGGTCTGTACCTTCTTCAGCAACAACTAAAGCAGCTATTTTTCCATTTGAATGAACATATGAGGCTATAATATCTCAATCTACAATTTCATAATCTGAGATTTGTAAATTTTCACCCATCTCAAGAGCGTAATTCTCATTAATAAACTCTTGAGCCTTTTCTTTTGAATCAGAACCATTTTCTTTCAAAAATTTGATTATTTCTTCAAGCATAGCTTTAAATTTGTCACTATTTGCCAAGAAATCTGTTTCAGTTCATACTGAAACAACATAAGCTTTTCAATCTTCTGTCAATATTTTTAAACCTCATTCTTTAGTTTCTCTATCAGCTTTTTTAGCAGCTTTTGCTAAACCTTTTTTTCTTAACTCATCAATTGCTTTTTCAATATCTCAGTCAGTTTGAGTAAGAGCTTTTTTACATTCCATCATTCAGATTCATGTAATTTCTCTAAGCTCTTTAATTTGTGCAGCAGTTATTCACATTATTATAATTCTTATTATAAAATAAATTAATTATCCATCTTTTTCTTTATTCCTTCTTCTGCTTTATCTATATAAGATAAGTCAACCTCTTCTCAAGAATAAATCTTCCACATTATAAAGCTTATTCATCAAAAATATAAAACGGTCAACAAACCTCTTAAAAGTCATATCCATCACAAAAGTATATTTAATATTAAGAATACAAAAAGTAAAATAGTTCAATATTTTATATGCTTTTTAAATTCAGGACTTTTATTATCTTCTATAAAGAAAAAAAGTATTCAAACGAAAGGAACATAACATAATGCGTTCTTTAAGTTATCAGTTTTAGGTCATTCTTTTTTTGACATAGTAAAAAATTAACAAATAAAACTCTAGTAAAAGTTTAGTCATAAAAAAGATTAAATCAATACTTTTTAATATTGTTTCGAATTTTTTACTTTTTCTCGTCTTTTTTAGATACTTCTTTTTTAGCAGAATCCTTATTTACTACTTTTTTTTCTTCAAATTTTGGTTTTTGGTATGTTTTTTTTACTGGATTCTTCTTAGGTGCAGAAACTTTTATTCATGATAATACAGAAGATAATCATGAAGATATAAACTCTAAAGATTTTACTGAATTTGTATTTGCAGGTATAATATTATCTACAATTGTATCATCACCATTTGTATTTGAAATAGAATATACTTTAAGATTCAATGAATTAGCTTCCTTTATAGATTGCACTTCATAAGCTCAATCAACTGCAAAAACAATATCTGGAACTTTTTTTATTTCTTTTAATCATCTATATGCTTTATCTAATTTTTCAAGCTCAAGAAGTTTTTTAGCTTTTTCTTTTTTTGTAAGAGAATCAAGAGCTCAAGATTCACTATCTTTAATCAATTTTAAATAATAAGAAATTCTTTTCTTTATTGTCTTAAAATTAGTTAAAAGTCAAGGAACCCATTTTTCAGAAACATAAAAATGACCTGTTTCCTCAGCTAATTTAACAAAAGGATCTCTTGCTTGAAGTTTAGTTGCAACAAAAAGAATTTTTTTACCTTCTGAAACCAAAGATTTTAATTCAGTTTGAACTTCTTTTATTTTTTCTCAAGTTTTTATCAAATTAAAAACATAAACTCAATTAACATTTCAATATATGTATTCTCTCATATTTGGATTCCAATAATTCTTTTTATTTCAAATATGAAGTAAATTATCAAACATTGAATTTAGTACTTTTTTTTCCATTTTAATTTCATTATATAAATAAGCAAAGCTAATTTATTAGCCTTTAATAAATATTTCTGTTCCTATAAATAGGATTCCCAAAAATATTTTAGTATTATTTTTCTTCTTTAGCAGTAGTTTCTTTTTTTGCAGAAGATTTTTTAGTAGCAGCAGTCTTCTTCTCAGTAGTTTTTTTAGTCTCTACACTCTTTTCTTTTGCTTTAGTTTTTTCTACCTTAACTTCTTCTTTTTTTTCTTCTGTTTCTTCTTTTTTATCAGATTCTTTTTTAGTTTGTTTAGGAGCTGGTTTTAAAGCTTTTAAAGAAAGACCTATTCTTTTCTTTTTTGGTTCAAAATTTATAATTTTAGCTTTAACTTCTTCTCAAACTTTTATGAAATCTCTTATATCTTTAACTACTCAATGAGAAATTTCAGATAAATGAATAAGACCTTGAATTCATCATTCCAAATCCATAAATGCTCAAAATTGAGATATTCTAGATATTGGAGCAGTAACAACATCATTAACTTTATATTTCTTAGCAAGAACATCCCAAGGATTTTCTTTTAATCTTTTAATAGAAAGAGATATTTTCTCAGTATCAAGTCATATTACTTTTACCTTTACTTTCATTCATACTTTTGCAAACTTACTAGGGTTATTTACATGACCCCAATCAATTTCAGAAACATGAACCAATCATTCTAATCAATTGAAAGTAACAAATAATCAATATGTCAAAATTCAACTTACAACTCATTCAACAACATCTCACTCCTTTAAATTTCATAATGCCTTCTCTCTATCTTCTTTAATTGCAGCTTTCTCAGAAAATATAATTTTCTTACCATTTTCATCAACATTTATTACTCTAACTTTAAAATCAACTCATACTAATGAATTTAAATGAGCAAGAATCTTTTCTGGATCAGCTCACTCAACTCTAGGATAATGTAAAGGAGTTAATTGAGAAACTGGAATAAATCATTTTAAACCATCAATATCAATAAGTAAACCTCATTTATTAGCTTCAGTTGGTCTAACAGTAATAACTTCAGATGAGTTAAAGAATTTTTCAAGATTCGAAAGATTCTTAATTTGGTTAGCTCTTTTAAGAGATAAAATTAACAAACCTCTTTCAACACTATCTCATAATACCATAACTTCAATCGAAGTTCATGGCAATAAAGTACTAGGATCAACAGTATTACCAACTTCTTTGCTAACAACTAAACCTGTAAATTGATTATTTACATTTACTAAAACATTCTTTTTTTCTACTTTAATAATAGTACCAGATATAACTTCTCAAGTTTTTGGATACTTTATTTCAGGAGATTCTTTAAATAACTCTTCAAACAGAGCCAAATCTTTATCTGTCATAATTACAGAAATAAATTAAAAAATAAAATAATAATGAGAAACAAATATTAATTTTTTATAAGGCTTTTTTAATATTCATTTTTCATATAAGTAAAAATCTTTATAGCAAAAAGCTTCTTTAAAACAAACTTTCTACTTCAAAATTTTTAAAAATGGGGTGCTTGATGGGACTCGAACCCATGACCCTCGGAGTCACAACCCGATATTCTAACCAACTAAACTACAAGCACCATTTATAATTTTAGCTTTAAAATATTATAAAGCTAAGGAATTATATAAAAAAAGATAAAAAAGTCAAAGCTTTTTGGCTATTTTTGTAGAAATCTTGATTTTACTACAGATTATTGAATTAATAACAAGTTTATTTTAGATAAAACTATAAAAACAGTAGAAATTTAATATTTTTGTTAAATTAATGTAGCGGAAGGTAACTGACACTGATATCTACAAAAGTAGAAATTTAATATTTTTGTTAAATATAGATGAAGCAGATATGAAAGAAGTAATCTACAAAAGTAGAAATTTAATATTTTTGTTAAATGTAATTTTTGAAAAAGTAGAATGTGTAATCTACAAAAGTAGAAATTTAATATTTTTGTTAAATTTATATTATAACCTTTTAAGTTATGTGAATCTACAAAAGTAGAAATTTAATATTTTTGTTAAATTAAATAATTATCATAGGTTTTCTATAATCTACAAAAGTAGAAATTTAATATTTTTGTTAAATATAAAATGAAAATCTTTATACCATCTGATCTACAAAAGTAGAAATTTAATATTTTTGTTAAATAGAAAGTTATATTATTCCAGTTTGAATAAATCTACAAAAGTAGAAATTTAATATTTTTGTTAAATATACCGGATTTATTCTTGAAATCATGGAATCTACAAAAGTAGAAATTTAATATTTTTGTTAAATCAACTTAGAGCGGATAAAGTATTTAAAAATATCTACAAAAGTAGAAATTTAATATTTTTGTTAAATTAAATTTTACTAGGTGTTGTAATATACACTATATCTACAAAAGTAGAAATTTAATATTTTTGTTAAATATGAAAATTAATACAGATTTTGAGTTTTATCTACAAAAGTAGAAATTTAATATTTTTGTTAAATTTAGTAATTTTGGTATGAAAAGAGATAATCTACAAAAGTAGAAATTTAATATTTTTGTTAAATTTCTTTAGATATTTCTTTTATTTCTTTATCTACAAAAGTAGAAATTTAATATTTTTGTTAAATTTTCTTTTTGGCTTAAAATAGGGAAAAATCTACAAAAGTAGAAATTTAATATTTTTGTTAAATAGCAATTTTCCCTAAAAGTAGAGCCAAAGTATGCAAATAATTTTTTAGTAAAATTACGAAC
>PDTW01000041.1 GCA_002749055.1 Candidatus Altimarinota bacterium
ATGAAAGAAGAGATTATAAAAATTGATTGAATTAACTTATTTTACAAAGAGTTTGGCTCTAAAAATACTAATTCTACTATTATAATTTTACATTGATGGTGATGAAATAGTAACAGTTGGATAGATGTTTGAGACCTTTTAGCATCTTCTTGAAATAGAGTTATTATTCCTGATTTACCTTGATTTTGAAACACAAATTTGACTAGTGTTTTTTCTTTAGAAAAGTACTCTAAATTGATTATAAAGTTAGCAAAAAAACTTAAACTTTCAAACATAGTTTTGATAGGACATAGTAATTGATGAGCAATAAGTATAAAAATATCTACTAGTAGTGAGTTAAAAATAAAAAAGCTAATACTTAATAATTCTGCCTGAATAAGAAATAATAGCTTAAGAACAATAAAAAGAAAACTCTTACTAAATTTTAGTAAATTATGAAAAAAAGTATTAAAACTAACAAAACTAGAGAATAATAGTTTTTATAAAAAATTTAGAATAAATTTCTATAAATTAATAGGTTCAGTTGATTATGTTAATTCAGAGAAATCAATATATTTAAATGAAACTTATAAAAATATAATAAGTTCTGACTTAAGAAATACACTATGAGATATAAAGATAAAAACATATTTAATTTGGTGATCAAAAGATAGTTATACTCCATTATCAGATTGATACATCTTTAATAAATTAATAAAAGACTCTAAATTAATTATATTAAAAAAACAAAAACACTGAATTCATATATTTAATCCCAAATTATTAGCAGAGAATATTTTAAATATTTTATAATTATAAATTATAATGCAGATTTTATTAATTACTCTTTTTATACTACCTTTTTTCTACAAAACATTTTTTTGGCTTTACACTATTCAGCTTAAAGACTATAGATGGGATAGATTTAGAGAATATATTTTTACACCACAATGAAAAAGGGCTTTATTTAACTTTTGGTTTCTAATTGAAACGCCAATATTATTATTTACGTTATTAATATATAGTAATTATAATCTTGAATGAGTTATCTTTAAAATGCTTTTTTACTTATTTATTTTAGAGAATATATTTGTTATTGGTAAGATTTTCAGAAAAAAGGTTTTTGCTCCTACTTTTACAACAAGAACAAATTTAATACTAATAACATTGTTAATTATAGTTTGATTTATAATATATTTTTCATTTTTTTATCCTATTTTTTATTTTTTAATTTTATTTACATTTGTTTGAACACACTTCTTAATACTAATCTCAAATATAATACTATTACCAATAGTTGATTATAAGAAAAAAAAGATAATAAATAAGGCGATACTAAAGTCAAAAAAATATTCAAAACCTATAAAAATTTGAATAACTGGTAGTTTCTGAAAAAGTAGTGTAAAAGAATTTCTATCTTTTATTTTATCAAAAGAAGCTAATACCTTAAAAACTCCTAAAAATATCAACTCCGAACTATGAGTAAGTAATTTTATAATAAATAACTTAAATAATAACTTCAAATATTTTGTAGCTGAATTATGAGCATACAAGGTCTGAGAAATTAAGTTATTATGAAAGATAGTTAATCACAAATATTGATTTTTAACATGAATATGAAATCAACATTTATGATTGTTTTGAAATATAGAAAATACTATAAAATGAAAGTCTGAGATTATAAAAAAAGTTATAAAAAATAACTGAATTCTATATATAAATTACGATAATAAAAATATCCAGAAAATAATTTTTCCTAAAAATCTTAAATATATAAAATATTGAATAGAATGAAAAAACTTAGATGCAAAATCGCAAATAATAAAATTAAAAAACTGAAAAACTGTTTTTGATTTCACATACAAAAATATTAAAACAAAATTTAAAACTTATTTATTATGAAAACACAATATTGTTAATTTAACTTGAGTTATAGCTTTTTGTATTGATTTATGAATTAAGATTGAAAACCTAGAAAATTATATTAAAGAGTTAGAACCAATTAGAAATACTTTAAAAATTATAGAAATAGATGGAAACTTTATTATAGATGATAGTTATAATTTATCTGAAGATTGATTATTTGCTTGAATTGAAGTCTTATCTTCTTTTAACTGAAATAAAATTTTAGTTTTGGACGATATTATAGAACTCTGAAAAGATTCTAAAAAAATACATTTTGAAATTTGAGAAAGAATAGGGAACTCATGATTAGTAGACAAAATTTTATATGCCTGAGTAAATTATGAAAAAGATTTTTTATATTGATTATCAAAATCATGATTTAATTTTGATAATCTTATAACAGATTTAGAAGATATAAAACCTTGAGATGTTATTTTACTAGAATGAAAATGATCAAAAAAATTTTTTAATTAAAATATATGTTTAAAAAAATTATATTATCTGAATTTTTAACTACTGTAAATTTTAGTATTTTTATAAAAACTATTTATTTACTTACATTTAGGTTGCCTTTTTTTAAATACTGAAAAGAAGTATGTTTATTAGAAAAAAGCTTATTAAATTATATATGAGTTAAAAAATCTAAAATTATATCTTTTTATAATTGAAGAAGTGCAATTTGTCATTGCCTAAAATTAATAAAAATAAAAGAAGATGATGAAGTAATTGTTTCTTGATATACATGTGTATCAGTTTCAAATGCAGTAATACAAAGTTGAGCAAAAATAGTATATATAGATATAAATAAAAATAATTTATGAATAGATATAAAAAAACTAGAAAGTAATATAAACAAGAAAACAAAAGTAATAATTATCCAACACACTTTTTGAAAACCTAGTTCTGTAAATGAAATAATAAAAATAGCTAAGAAAAATAATGTACTTGTTATAGAAGATTGTGCTCACAGTCTAGGAAGTGAATATAAATGAAAAAAATTATGATCTTTTTGAGATTTCTCAATTTTTTCAACATGAAGAGATAAAGTTATTTCAAGTGTTACTTGATGATTTTTAATCATAAATAATAAAAAGTATTCTGAATCTGCAAAAGAAATAAAGAAAAAACTTATAATGCCTAGTAACTTGCTTATATCAAGAAATTTATTTTATAATATTTTTTGATATATTTCTTATAAAACTTACTGATTTTTAAGTATTTGAAAAGTTGTAATGTATATTTCCAGAAAGTTTAACATAATTACAGAGATTCTTACAAAAGAAGAAAAGAATTTAAACTATAAGAAGTTTAATTATTTATTACCAAACTCGCTTGCATATCTAGCATTATGAGAATTAAAAAAAATTGATATTTACAATAAACATAGGAATAAAATTTCTTTTTATTATGATAATAAAATTAATAAATCTAACAAAGTTTATTTTCTAAAAAAAGATGAATATAATAATAATTATAGATATCCTTTTATTTGTAAAAACGAAAAAGAAAAAAAGTCTCTTTTAAAGTATATGAAAAAAAACAATATTTTACTTTGAAAAAGCTGGTCTTGAATAAATATTGTGCCATACTGAACAAGTTTAGATAGAACTAAATACAAACTTTGAACTTGTAAAATAGCTGAAAATATTAGTAAGAATATAACTTTTCTTCCAAATCATAATTCAATAAAAATTAAAGATGCAAAAAAAATAATAAACTTAATTAACAAATTTTATTCAAAAAAAAGTTCTTAACTAAGTTAAGAACTTTTTAATTAATAACTTCCATCCAGAAATTCATTTATTTGGTAATACAATCAAGTATCAAGAGAATAATCTCTTTCATATTTGTCATATTCTTCTTGTAAAATCTCAGAACTATATTCAGCAATAAAACTTAATCTAGTATCATTTCTTTTAGCAACTCTATTAAATCTATTAATTGAGTTTTTCAAAATATCTAACTTTTTATGGTCTTGGATATTTTTATTAACTACTCTATCTACAAATCTTAGCATAATTGTCTTAATTTTTCTTTTCATTGCATTTGATAGTTCATTATTATCAACTTTACAAGTAGCAACATTTTTCCAACCTAAAGGAACTTCACATGGATTAGAAAATACTCTACATTCTCATGTTCTAGGATTTGAAGCAGGTTGTTTTCTAGAAGGACAAGAATAATCATTATAAGGATAATATTTTTTGTAATTATGAGAAGAATAAGTAATATTTCAGTAAATATTATTATTTTTATTTATATAATAATGTTTTTTGTTTTTATTAGATCTATAATTTTTATTATAAATTTTTTTATTAGTTAGCGAATTTTTAAATGAAATATAAATTTTGTGAGGTTTTGTACAAAACCTTCTACCATTTCTAGTTGTAGTACATGTTTTATATATTGACCATTGTCATAGTAAAGGATTTTTATCTTCAAATCTAGTTCTAGATCTATTATAAGACTTATACAAAATAGAACTTGAATTATTTTTTACATTAGTTCTAATCACTTCATAATAACTAAAGTTATTATATTTATTTTTGCTATCATATTTTGACCAAAGAAAAACTACTTTGTCTGAGTTTCAATACGCAAAACTTTCGTATTCTCAATTTTTAGCATAACTATTAGAAACAAAAAGCATTGTAATAGTTATTATTATAGATAAAGTTTTAATTACTTTCATAAAAAATTGGTTAATGTTTAAAAAATACAAAATGTATTATTGTTATTTTTCTTCATTTGTCAAGAAAAAAATATTTTTATTTTAATTTTATTATTGAATTAAAATAAAAATCCTTAAAATATATCTACTTCTAAAAGAAAAACTAATATGTATAAATTAAAAATAATAAATGATAAAAATGTTTGGAATAACTTTATAATTAACAATAACTTTGAATTTTATAGTTTTTTATGTAGTTGGGAATGGTGAGAAGTGCAAATTCTTTCTTGAAAAGAAATATTTAGGTATTGAATTTTTGTAGATAATAAACTAATTTGAATAATTCCTTTAATAAAAAATAAAGCTAAGAGATGAGTATATCTTTTTAGTCCTCATTGTCCTTTAATATTAGAAGAGTATGACTATTTTGAGCTTATATGAAATATAATGCCTAAATTAAAAGAATTTTGAAAAAAGCATAATGCAAATTTTTTACGTTTTAATTCTCCAATTAAAAATACAAAAGAAAATTATAAAAAATTCCAAAATCTTTGATTTATTAATTCTCCTATGCATGAACATGCAGAAGACACACATTTATTAAAACTTGATAAATCTGAAGAAGAACTACTTTCTTGATTAAAAAAATGAGACAGATATTATATAAAAAGAGCTTTAAAAGAGTGAGTATCAATAAGAATTGATAATAAAGATGATCATATAAATACATTAATTAGTATGCATAATGAACATGCAAAGAAAACTTGATATCATATGTTCTCAAGAGATTTTATACTAAATTTGTATAAATGATTTTGAGACAACATATCAACAATAAGTGCTAATTATAATTGAGTTATTGAAAGTATATTAATGACTATAAAATTCTGAGAGACATCTGTATATTATATAGCAGCAAGTGATATAAAAAACCCCAAGTTTTCTCCAAATTACTTATGTCAATATTCAGCTATATTAAACTCTAAAAAGTTATGATGCAAAATTTATAACTTTTGGTGAGTAAGTCCAGATGATAATAAAAAACATCCAATAGCATGAGTAAGCAAGTTTAAAAAGAAATTTTGATGATATGATTATTCCTTATTACACGCACAAGATTATATTATTAATTTTAAATATTGGTTTAATTATATTATTGAAACCGTAAGAAGAAAAAAAAGAGCCTATTATTATAAAAAACCAATTTAATTTTAAAAAAAGAAAATATGCACGAAATATTAGCTACTGCAACAAATTATATATTAAATATTGTTTGAGATATGTGATATATATGAATATTTGTAATGATGGTTATTGAATCATCTTTTTTCCCATTTCCATCAGAAATAGCAATGATTCCAGCTTGATTTTTGGCAAGTGTATGAAAAATGAATTTTTCTATAGCATTAATTTCTTGAACTTTATGAGCAATAGTATGAGCAAGCATTAATTATTTTCTTTGAAAGAATTTATGATGACCAATAATAAAGAAGTTAATTAAAAACTATTGAAAATACATATTCATTTCTGAAGAACACTATAATAAGTCCGAAATTTACTTCCAAAAACATTGATGAATTACAACATTTTTAGCTAGATTTATCCCAGCAGTAAGACAACTAATAAGCATACCAGCTTGAATATTTAAAATGAATTTTATTAAATTTACTTTATATACTTGAACTTGAGCTTTTTTTTGGAATTTAATTCTTATGATAATTTGATATATAGCTTGAGAAAACAAAGATTTAATTAAAGAATATTCTTACTATGCTTTACTATGAATATTATTAATAGCTATTATAATATGAAGCATATATTATTTCAAAAATAAAACTAAATCAAAACAAAGAACTATTTTTATTTGAGATGTGCAATGATGCTATAATGAATTAAAAGATTTACTTAAAAAAATTGACATAAAAGAAAATGATAAAGTTTATTTCGTATGAGATTTAATAAACAAATGACCAAAATCTTATAAAGTTTTGAAATTTGTATATAAAAATAGAAAAAGATTTAAAAGTATAGTTTGAAATCATGAAATAAATTTTTTAAGATACCTTGATTGAAAATGATGTAAAGAGCATAATAAAAAAGAATTTGAATATTTAAAAGAGAAACTTAACAAAAAACCTGAAATACTGCAGTTTCTTAGAGAAATGCCTAGATACATTATAGAAGATAATTTTATTATGGTTCATGCTTGAATTTATCCAAATAAAAAAATACAAGATCATAGTATTGATGAAATCACAAAAGTAAGAGATATTAATTGAAAACCTTGGTATGAGTTCTATGAATGAACTAAAAAAATTATTTATTGACATCGGGCTATTGATTGAATAAGAATTAGAAAAAATACTATTTGACTTGATACTTGATGTGTATATTGAAAAAGTTTAACAGCATATATTCTAGAAACTTGAGAAATATATACTCAACAAGCTGAAGAAATTTATGTAAATGTTTATAACAAATATGAAAATAAAAAATCTAAAAAATTATAAAATAGCTATATTATGATTTTGAAAAGAGGGAAAATCAACTCTTAATTTTTTAAAAAAAGTTTGAGTTAAAAATATATCAATTCTTGACAAGAATAATATAAATCTAGAAGAAAATATATGAAATATAAAGATAATTACAGGAGATAGTTATTTAAATAAATTGTGAGAATATGATTATATATTTAAAAGCCCTTGAATCTCTCCTTATAATAAAAAAATAGAAAAATATAGAGATAAACTTATATCATGAACTGAAATATTTTTTGATAATTATAAATGAAAGTCTATTTGTGTTACATGAACAAAAGGGAAGTCAACAATTTCAACATTAATCTATAAAACACTTAAAAAAGCTTGATTAAAAGTAAAATTAGTATGAAATATATGAAATCCTGTTCTAGATGAAATCAATTTATTGAATGAAAAAGTATATGATTTTGTAGTATATGAAATGTCTAGTTATATGCTTGAAACTTTAAAACCAAAATCATATATATCTATTATTAATAACATATACGATTGTCATATAGATTGGCACAATTGAAGAAAAAATTATATAAATGCAAAAAAAAATATAATAATTAATGCCGAAAACAAGATAGTAAACTATGAATTAAAAAATAAAATATCATCTAAAAATATTTTTTATTTTGGTAAAAAGTGAAACTATAAATATTCAGAAAATAACTTTTTTATTAATGAAAAGAAAATACTAGAAGACAAAAATATTTTATTAAAATGAGAGCATAATAGGTATAATATTTCTGCAGTAATTTGAGTTCTTGATATTATTTCTAAAGATAGAAAAAAAGAGAACTTATTTTTTGAGCTTAAAGAAGTTTTAAAATCATTTTCTTGATTAGCTCATAGAATGGAAAATATATGAGCAAAAAAGTGAATTACGTTTATAGATGATGCTATAGCTGTAACTTCTGAAAGTACAATCGCTGCAATAAAAACATTTTGAGAGAATGTTGACACCATATTTTTATGATGACAAGATAGTTGACTTGATTTTTCTAAATTAAGAAAAACATTAAAGGATTATAATATAAAAAATATTGTTTTATTTCCAGATAGTTGAAATAGAATATTTTTAGATTTTTCAAATAATCTTGAATTTGATAAAGAAGTAGTTTTAGAATGAAATTATTCGCCAAAGCTTTTCAAAACAAAATCAATGAAAAAAGCAGTTGATTTCGCGTTTAAAAATACCACTAAAGGAAAAATATGTCTTTTATCTTGCGCCAGTCCAAGTTTTAGTTTATGGAGTTGATTTGAAGAAAAATGAAACCTTTTTAAAAAAGAAGTAGAGACTTATGTCTAAGTTTCTTCTATTGGAATCAAAGCCCTTTTTAGAAAATCTTTTAACAAATAATAAAATATTACTCAAGCAATTACTCAAAATAAATGTCAAAATAAGCTAATTCAAGGATAAAATCATATTCAAACATTAATTACCATTGCAGTTATTCATCATTTATAATCAGGGTTTTTTATTGATTTCAACTTTAAAGTATAATAAGCTAATGTTGCCATACAAAATCAACTAATTCAAATAGTATTTCACTCTCAAAGAAATGTTAATCACAATCAAATAAAAAATACTGAAAAAATATAAAATATTAAATAGTTTCTTTTTCATATAATTAACTCTACAGTATTTCAAAAGATAAATATAAATAATGCATTTGAAAGAAAATGTATTATTCATCAATGAAGAAATGTTGATGTAAAGAATTGAAGAAAATATATATGATACTTTCATTGATCTAGATAAAAAGAGTTCATTCAAAAAACACTAATTTCTGGATATTTATATAATAAAACCGTAAAAAAAAGTGATATTATAATTAATATATTTGAAATACTTATTTTTGTAAACATTTTAAGCTCTTTTTTTTCTAAAATAATTTATTTCAAGAGTATCTCATACAAATTCAAATATATCTGAAGCAACTGTTTCTTTCAAATTATTATTTCAAATTATTTCAACTTCTTTTTTTTCTAAATAATCTTTAAAAGTATTTTCTAAACCTTTTATAGTATATATTTCTTTCTTTCAAGAAAAATTAGCACTAGTTAAAAATATAGGTCATACTTTTCAAATATATTTTTTCTGAATATCATTATGAGCTACTCTTATAGCTATCTTATTATAAATTGAATCATTAAAAAATCAAACTCATAATTCATTTTTATATTTTATCCAATGATTTATATAATCTGAATTTGTCAAAATTGTAAAAGGATATTTATACTCTTTTAAAAATTTAATCTGCTGGTTATTTAAATCTGATATTTTTTTTAAATATTTATAATCATAAACCATTACAGCTAATGGTTTAGACTTATCCCTTTTTTTTATTTTATAAATTTTTTCATAGGATTTAATGTCGTCAATACTACAACATATTCAATAGCAAGTATCAGTTGGTATAATATATATCATATATTTAAAAATCGTGAATTTCTAATTTTATATATTTTTTTATTCTATTTTAAAAATAAAATTATTTAATAGGATTTTTCAAAGGTTCTCAAATATTTCTTGGATATTTTTTGTGAGTTTTTGAAACTTTTTCAATAAATACTAAAGTTCTTTTTTGTTCTCATATCTTATAATTTTTTACTTTAAGAATTTTAGCTCATAAACGATTTAAAGCTTTTTTAGAAGAATTTAATTCTTCTTTATCATCTAACTTATAAGCAACAAAAATTCATCAGACTTTTAAAAAGGGAATTGTATATTCAATCAAAGTTGGCATAAAAGCAGTAGCTCTAGATAAAACATAATCAAAAGTTTCTCTATATTTTAAATCTTTTCACAATTCTTCGCATCTTCAATTTAATGTAACGATATTTTTTAATCATAATTTTAATACAAATTCATCTATAGCTTTTAGCTTCTTTCAAACTGAGTCTATTCAAGTAAAATTTACATTTTTATTAGTAATAGCTAATGGTATTAACGGAAATCATCATCAAGTTCATACATCCCCTACATTTCATTTTAAATCTAAAAATACATTTAACATAATAGAATCTATAAAATGTTTTTCAATTATATCTTCAACCTTCCTTATAGCAGACAAATTTATCTGACTATTTTTTTCTATGAATAAATCTAAAAATTTTTTAAAAAGTTCTATTTCTCTACTATCTAATTCTATATTATATTTATCTAATAAATCTAGCATTTTTTCTTAAAATAAGCATTTATAGCAACATTATACTTAATTATTTGATAAAACAATATAAATTTGATTTTTTTTGTAAAAGTATATAATAATTATATATAAATATGAATTAAATTATGTTAAACAGGAAATTAGATAAACAAATATTACGTACAACTGATAATTATATAAATGCTTTAGAAAAAGCATGAATAAAGTGTGTTTTTGATTTACTAAAGCAGTTTCCTAGAGAATATGAAGATAGAACTAATGTTTTAGATACATTTTCATTAATAAATATAAAAGAAAAAAATACAATATTAGTAAAATTAGTATCAATAAATACTCAAAAAACCTCAAATAATAAAATTCTTTCAAAAGCAATAATTGAAGATAAATCATGATTTTTAGCAGAAGCAGTTTGGTTTAATAGAAAATTTCTCGCAACTCAATTATCAAAGTTTGTTAACTCAAAAATATTAATAACATGAAAAGTCAAATATGCCTTTTGAAAAGTAGTATTTCAGTCTCCAGAAGTTGAAACAGACTTATCAAAAGTTAGCTGAGAAATTGTAGCAATATACTCAGATATTAATTATATTCCATCAAAATGGACTAACTGAAAAATCTCCTTAATTAAAGAATATATTTCAAACATAAAAGAAACTTTACCTGAATCAATAATAAAAAAATATGATTTTATATCAAAAAAGGAAGCATTTTATAAAATACATTTCCCAAAAAATAAACATGATATAGAGATAGCAAAGTATAGGTTGGCATATGATGAATTATATGAAATTAATTATAAATCAATAAGAGAAAAGTACGATTGATACAATTTCAGTGAATGAAAATCTCAAAGCATAAAACTAGATTCAGATTTAGTAAAGTCCATATTAAAAAAATTAGAATTCAAATTAACTGATTGACAAAAAATAGCTCTTTTCCAAATTTTGAAAGATATGGAGAAAAACCATTGTATGTCTAGATTATTAGAGTGAGATGTATGAACTTGAAAAACAATAATTGCTTTTATTGCATGAGTTTATTCTATTTTAAAATCTACCTCTTATTCTAAAAAAGAAGATTCAATTCAAGTAGCAGTTATGGCTCCAACAGAGATTCTAGCTCGTCAACATTTTGAAGGAATGCAAAACTTTTTAATGGATTTTTGAATGAGTTCATGTTTACTTGTTTGAAGTTTGACAGCAAGACAAAAAAAATTAATTAAAGAAGATATAAAGAATGGGAAAATAGATTTTATAATATGAACCCATGCATTAGTACAAGAAGATGTACTATTTAAAAACTTATGATTTGTAATTATTGATGAACAACATAGATTCTGAGTTAAGCAAAGAGAGTTTCTAGAAAAGTGAATTTTAAACTCAAGTGGAATATTACCACATGTCCTAAATATGACGGCAACCCCTATTCCTAGAACTCTTGCTTTGACTCTTTATTGAGACCAAGATTTAAGTGTTATTTCAGAATATCCTAAATGAAGAAAAGAAATATACACTAAAGTTTCAAAAAACGAAAACCAAAGAAAACAAATAGAATTATTTATAAGAAATGAGTTAGAAAAATGAAGACAAGTTTTTTGGATAAGTCCTTTAGTTGAAGAATCTGAAAAAATAGATTTGGCAAATGCAATTAATACATATGAATCCTTAGTTGATATATTTAGCCCTTTTTCAGTATGACTACTACATTGAAAAATGAAAGCTAAAGAAAAACAAAGTATAATGAAAGATTTTAGTGATAATAAAATACAAATATTATCTTCTACTTCGGTAGTTGAAGTCTGAATAGATATACCAAATGCTTCAATTATATGTATTGAGGGAGCTGAAAGATTTTGATTAAGTCAATTACATCAATTTAGATGAAGAGTATGAAGATGAAGTTATCAATCATATTGTTATTTGTTTCCAAGTAAATGAAATTCTACCGAAAGATTAAAAGCTATGGAAAGAACAAATAATTGATTTGAGTTATCTGAAATAGATTTAGAACTTAGATGACCCTGAGAGGTTTATGGTGTAAAACAAAGTTGAGTGCCAGATTTGAAAATAGCAGAAATTACTGATCTACAATTAATAAGTCAAATAAGAGAAGATATTGTAGAATTATTTGAAAAAAAATAAAAGTTATTATAATTAAGGAACATCTGAGAAACTTACATCTAGAAAAAAATATAAATTTTTATTCTTAAATATTCCTTAAACAATAAGTAAAACTTAATTACTCTAGAAAATTATGACATTATTAGAATTCTTTTTTATTATTTCGTGAATAATAATTTTTGTTATTTGACTCGATATAGCCAAAAAACAAAGGTTTAATGCTTTACATTTTTTGGTTTTCTTATGAGTTTGAGCTTGACTTTTGACTTTTACCTTTTTCCCAGATATATTACAAAGTATTTGAAATGTATTTTGAGTTGCTAGGTGAGCAGATGTTTTGGTTTATGCTGCTATTATTTTTCTATTATATTTTGTACTATTACTTCTT
>PDTW01000047.1 GCA_002749055.1 Candidatus Altimarinota bacterium
ACAAATCGGAATACAATACTCAATATTATCAATGCTATTTTTTTAGAAAAGTTCATTATAGCCCACAGAAAATTCAATAACCGATAACTTAAAATTATGTATTATAGTATCTTTAAACGAATTCTATTATCTGGAATATTCAGTATTATTTTATGTTTTTTTGGAGCATTTATTACTTATTATTGTCAAAATTTTGAAATAGCAAAAAAAGTTACATATTCTTATATTTTTCGTTTTAATGGTATTCTTATTATTGCTTTTGCTTACGGTTTACTTTGTTTTATAAGAAATGAAGGAGCAAATGTTTTTGAGAAAATTTCTAACATTATGGAGTCTGACATTAATAATGAAAAAGCAAAATATTTTACAATTGCTAATAGTCGAAAAAAACAACATTTATCGGGAATGATATTGGCTATAACAGGAGGGGTTATTTTATGGAATTGTGGTTATCCATATTCAGGATTTCCAAAATATTTTTTAGCAGTAGCATCAATCTCTTTGTTCTATGTAGGTGGAATGATGGCTCCTTTTTGGGGATCAATATTTCTGTTTTTTCATTTTTTAGATAAGAATCACAAAACAATAAATTTAAAAAAAGGACAATTTATCTCAATGGAAATAAATGATATTGACTCTTTTCTCATGATCTGTTGCACGATGGGCATAACTGCATTATATCTAAGTTTTAGAGGTACTATTACTGCTGATTTTACTTATGAGAATACAGATAGTCTAATCAAGGCTCTGTTATCTTTTCCAATTATATTATTTTTCCCCCCTCTTTTGTTTTTTAGCTATTATTACCGCCATGTTCTCCGTAAAATTCAAAATAGAGATATGATAAAAAAAATAGATAAACTTGTTAATACTGATTTATGGGAGAAAAATGAAAAAGAATCTTTAAAAGATGTCCTAGAAATTCACAAAATAGTTATACATATTAAAGAAAAATTCAATGCGGAGGATAAAGTGCCAATTATTTCTTTGAAAGATTATCCTGCTTTATTTTTTATAATTTTATTTATTATGCAAGTCATAATACAATATGATCAAATAACAATGAATTTTTTCAAAACCCTATTTAAGTAAGGAGCTTTAATAAAATGTTTATTACATGAAAATCTTTTAGTTTATATATTTTTTTTATCTTTTTTATCGAAACAACATCTTTTAAATATATATTCCCAAAAAGAAAAGTATTAATAGTTTCATCACTAATTTTAGGAAGATAACCTATATAACTGGAAAATCTTTTGGAATTAGAATCTAATAATTCTTCAAACATAATCATTTGTAATTTTCTGGAAAAATCGTTCATTATTTCGGGAACTTTGGATAACTCTCTTGCTGAAAATGTATTTTTGTCAAAACTTTGCTCTATAAAATGGATAAAGTCATTGTAATTGCGAAACAAATGAGTCAAGCAAGTTCCTGTTGCCGAAGGATTATTTTGTGCAGATTCTCCAAAAAATAAAATTCGATTAAGGGCTTTCTTTTTAACAGTACCTACAGGAACAATCCCTTTAATGATATTATTTATTTCAGAATTAAAATACTTTGAATAAATAGATTTTTTTATAAAGAATGAGAAATCTTTTGATAAATCGCGGGGACTATTAAATCCTCTCACAGGTTTTAATAAAACGGCATATGCCTCTTTTTGACTAGTAGGGAAAACTTCAAAAAAACAAGGGCTTTTAGATAATATATAATTACTTAAACAAATAGGGGTAATGTTTCTTTTTAATTTTATCTTAGCTCCATAGATTAAATAATATCCTCTAATCTTAATAATATCTTCAGATAAAATTAAAGGAGATTTATACCCCATACAATCAATTAATAACCTTGCATTATATCGCTTATCATTTGAAAAAACTGTTATATAATTAGATTCGTTATTATATCCACAAAATTTTTCTCCCAATGCAAAAACTCCACCATTTAAAATAATATTATTTTTCAATATGTTTTGTAATTTAAGGGTATTCCATAAAATGTATTTACCTTTTATCTCATAACTTTTACCATAAGCATCAGAAAAAAGCATTTGATCAAATTTATTGTCAATACATTCTAGGAACCTTTCATTACCTTTTAGACAATCTTCTGTTGTAACCCAAAATTTATCATCTTTAATATCAATTTTTTCCTCAATCACTAAAACTTTGAATCTTTTTGAAAGTCCATCTGCTAAAAGTAAGCCAGAGATGCCCGCACCTGCAATAATAATATCAAAACCACTATCATTCATAATTTTAAGTTATCGGTTATTGAATCATCTAAAACAAAGAAATAGCTTTAAACACAGAACAGATATTTAAATTTATTGTATTTTAATAATTAGGACTTTTTTATGACTATAAATACGCATATTTAAGTAGTTAATTTCATTATTTATTTTTATGCAATATGATTATACTTCTAATTAAACGAATAGGAAACATAAACAATTCAACCGTAATAGATAAAATGAAATTTTATTAAAAAGAAAAGCACCCAACCCAAAATAGGAAGAAATAAAAACACATTAGGTTCTATTATATCCGCTGCTTTCTGAAAATTAGAGGCTCTAAAAGTAATCTATATTTTCTTTTAGAATTTGACAGAAATATATTTCTGTTTTCTGCTTTTAGGTTTATCGGGAATAGTCATTTGTATTTTTCCTGCTTTTAACAAAGGTGTCAAATAGTTCTTTCTAAAATACGTTTTATGAGATAGTTTAAGGTATTGCATTATTTCATCACGAGATTTAGGGGTCTTACAGAAAAGTAGTATTTTTGAGAAAGTATCATGGTCAGTATCATGGTCAGTATCA
>PDTW01000048.1 GCA_002749055.1 Candidatus Altimarinota bacterium
ATCTAAAAGTTCCTTCTCTTATATCATCTTTCCAATTTCCCTCAGACCATAATTCACCTGTTTCATAATATTTTTTAGTTACTCCATCTAGTTTTCCAGATTTATAATTTTCCTCAGATTCTAATTGACCATTCTTATAATATGTTTTAAATACTCCATTTAATTCCCCATCTTTATAATTTTGTTCTTCTCTTAATCCACCTGCTTTATAATACCATTTATATATTCCTTCTATCTTTCCATCTTTATAATTTTCTTCAGAATATAATTCACCTGTTTTATAATATGACTTAAATATTCCGTCTCTTTTACCAGATTTATAATTTCCCTCAGATTTTAATTGACCACTTTTGTAATAATATTTTTCTAAACTATTTTCTTTTCCATTTTTATATTCAATCTCACTTTTAATATTTCCATTTAGATAGTATTTTCTTTTAATCCCATCTGCCTTTCCATCCTTATAATTTTCTTCAGAAGACAATTCACCCGTTTCATAATATGACTTAAATATTCCGTCTTTTTTATCATTTTTAAAATTCCCTTCAACTTTTAATTGACCATTTTTACCATATAACTTAGCTGTACCATTTAGTTCTCCATCTTTATAATTTATCTCACCTTCTAATTGACCACTCTCATAATAAGTTTTAAATATCCCTTCTTGTTTACTTACTTTGTAATCTCCTTCAAGTTTTAATTTGCCATTCTTATGATACTCTTTATATATCCCCTCTTTTTTACCATCTTTCCAATTTTCTACTGATTCTAATTCACCTGTTTCATAATATCTTCTAGCTATTCCATTTTCTTTCCCATTTTTATATTCAATTTCACTTTCAATATTTCCATTTGGATAATAAGTTTTTTCAATTTCACCTGATTTTTTACAGGCAAATAAGATAAAACAAGCTAAAATCAATGTAAATATTTTTTTCATTTATTTTTTCCCCTTTCACACTAGATTTCATTAAAAAATAGTAACATATATTTATATTTTATACAATTTTCTTGTTTTTTCCAAAAAAAAAGTCAAATTATAATTTCCTAATGTATAAAAAAGTTCCAGACTCAAAATCTGAAACTTAAAATTTTTATTTGAATTTTCTTATATAAAAAACTTTATAATCAAATTCATTATTTAAACTACTAAAATTTTTCTTTCCCCTTTATGCTCAATAATTTCAACCTCTGTTTCATAAATTTCCTTAATTTTTTCTTCTGTAAGAACTTCTTTAGAATTTCCATAGGCATAAATCTTTTTATCCTTTAAAAATAAAAATTTATTACAATATTTATTAGCAAGTGGCAAGTCGTGAATAGTCATAATAACTATAATATTTTTTTCTTTCACTATACTATCCAATATTTCTAACACTTTTTTTTGATATTTAATATCTAAATTATTTGTCGGCTCATCTAAAACTATAACTTTAGTTTCTTGTATTATGGCTTTGGCAATCATAACTTTTTGTTTTTCTCCACCAGAAAGTTGATTCATATTTTTCAAGGCTATATTTTCCAATTCAAATTTCTTTATGACTTCCTCTGCCTTTTTCATTAAAAGCCCTTTATCCTCATTTTTGTAAGCTGCCCTACCCATATAAATATATTCTATTACTGAAATAGAAAAATTTATATCCAAATATTGCGGAACATAAGCAATTTTTTTTGCTCTATCTCTAAGAGAATATTTTTTTAGATTAACTCCATCTAAATAACAAGCTCCTTTTATTTTCAACAAAGATAAAATTGCTTTTAATAATGTAGTTTTTCCCACTCCATTTGATCCTAATATTGCAAGTTTATCTCTGTAATTTATTTGTAAAGAAATATTATCTAAGACTTTTTTTTCTCCATAATTTACTGATATATTTTCTAACTCTAATCCCATAATCAATATCCTTTTTCACTTAATATTTGTCTTAAAAATATAGGTACTCCTAAAAATGAAACTACTATTCCCACAGGTATTATTACTGGTGAAAAAATTGTTCTTCCTATTGTATCTGAAATTAAAACTAATAGAGAACCTATTAAATAAGAAGCTGGTAATAAATATTTGTAATTATTTCCTATACTCATTCTCGCAATATGTGGAGCTATTAAACCTACAAAACCAATTACACCCGTAAAACTTATTACAGCAGCTGTCATCAAAGAAGAAATTACATTTCCTATTATTCTCATTTTTCTACTATTAATTCCCATAGTCATCAATGTTTCATCATCATTTACTAACATTATGCTAAATTC
>PDTW01000045.1 GCA_002749055.1 Candidatus Altimarinota bacterium
AACAACATAAAAATTATAACTATATAGTTTATTGGGAATACAAACTTCAAAAGTTTAGGATTATTTTTGTATATAACAAATAATGTCACAACTCAAACTAAAGCAGATGAAATCAACTTAACTATCCATCATATATCTCAGCTAAATGGTACTAATAAAAATATTATATTAGCTAAAACAAAAATTCAGATACTTAATATATCATCTGATTTTTTAAATCATAAAAATAATCATCCTAAAGAAACTATTAAACTGTATCAAACAATTATATAAGTTTGTAAATCCTCTATAAAAAATAAAGGATTTATAAAAGAACAAAGAAATCAAAATAAAAGTAAAGTTCTTGAAGAATAAATAAATGAGGTTACAACAGCAAAAATAGTATTTAAAATCAAAAAGAAAAAAGTAATTCATGAAGACATATATGGAGAATTAACATCTCATAATAAATACCTTCAAGAAAGTATAACCAAAAAGTTGATTAATATAGCTATTCATAAAAGTACAATTGCTTGATCATTCAATCACTTTTTGTCTAAAAATATTCAAGCTCAATATACAGTAAATCAAACCAACATTCAAATTATAATTTTTCAAAAATTTCAAACCAACTCAAAACCTAATCTTAAGAAAAACAACGCACATAAAAAAATTAGTATTCATCAAATTTTTGCAAGAATATTCTCAGAGAAGAAATTTTTAATTAATTCTCATGTTTTTTCAAAGAAAACTTCTACTAAAGAAGGCTTTGATAAAGAAGGTTCTGAAATATCTGTTTGTAAAAATTCTCTTTCTTCTATCTCAATAGAAGAAGCTTTGGATTCTACTTTTTTAGTATTATAAATATTTTCTTTTGAAGTATTGTCTTGTGCTAATGGTTTTTTACTTGTTTCTAAGGAGTTTACATCATCTTGTAATGATAAATAAGAATTTGTTTTTTCTAAAGAATCTACTTCATTTTTTTGTAGAATATTAAGACTCTCTCTAGTAGTTCACAAACTAGATTTGATAGTTTTATTATTAGATATAGCATTGACAAAAAAAGTTACTCTTTCTTCAATATAAGCTTTTCTTAAAATTATAAATTTAAAAATTAATAATACAATAATAAAAGAAATAAATCACTCATCATCAAAAGGTCAATCTCTATCTACAAATAATGAAAAGGAAAAAGCTGCAATTAATGAAATTACCCATGCAAAACGATTTAGTAATTTAAACATAATATTTTTTTAAGATATATTTTTATTTTTCTCAAGATTTACTATTTCATAACTTTTTTAACATAATTGAAATTCAAATAAAGAAAATCAAGGTTGTGAAAAACATAAACAAAATAAATATATTTTTGTTTGACTCAATAAACCTATCATCACTTTTGTCGCATTTATCTCATATTTTATCATTATCAGTGTCCCTTTGATCTGGATTATAATCATAAGGACAATTATCATTAATAAAAATTATATTATCATTATCAATATCCTCACAAAGATCTCATATTCAATTATTATCACTATCTTTTTGGTCCGGATTAGCAACATTTAAACAATTATCAACTAATCAATCAATTCAATCATTATCGCTATCTTCACATATATCTCAAACTCCATTTTTATTTTGGTCTACTTGATACTTATTTTGAATATTTTTACAATTATCACAAACATCTCAAATTCAGTCTTTATCAATATCTTCTTGTTTTGGATTACTAATATTTTTACAATTATCAATACTATTTATTATTCCATCTTTATCATCATCATTTTCTAATATATATTTTTCTTTTTGCTCACAAACATCTCATATTCATGAATTATCTTTATCTATTTGTTTGGGATTATATAATTTACAATTATCACATAAATTTCAAATTCAATCTTTGTCATCATCTTTTTGTTTTGGATTACTAATGTTTCTGCAATTATCCAAACTATCAAAAATTGAATCTCAATCTTTATCAAATTCACAAACATCTCAAACAGAATTTCTATTAATATCCTTTTGATCTGGATTATGTACATTTATACAATTATCTTTTACTCAAATTATTCAATCCCTATCATCATCAGAACAAAGGTCTCACCTACCATCTGCATTAATATCTTTTTGAAATGGATTATATACATTTATACAATTGTCTTCTTTATCAGAAACTCAATCATTATCAGAATCTTTTTGTACATAAACATTATAATTATCATTCCTTTTTAAAAATAAATCTATAGTTTTTGTATTTAAATCAGTAGAAAAACCATTAAATGAGTTGGGATATAAACGAAATGAATCATTACAATTATACGAACTATAAACATTTATATCATCATCAAAAAAACTCATAAATAAAAATTCAGATATATTATTTAAAAATGACAATTCATATATCCTAACTTTTTCTGCTATATCCAATCATCTCTTATGTGGATACCTTGAAGTAAACTTTATTTTTAAATATCAAAAAGAAAAATCAGTTATATTTTTTATAGTAACTTTTTTATAATCATCTCAATTTTCTGAAATATAAAATTCAGGAATATAATAATTTGATTTATATGAAAAATTAAATAAGCTTGTAAAATTTTTTATCTTTTTATCAAACTTCAAAATAAGCTCATTTCAAGATAAATCTCAAGTTCAAATACCAAGCTCTAAAAAAGTTTTGTTATTATTATCTTTCAAATTTCTATACTCAAATCTATCAAATTTTTTTCACTCAAAAAAATAATCATTATAAACTCAATCTTTTTTATAAAATAGTTTAATTGGTAAAACTTTATTATTTTGAGTTACAATAATATCAGATTTATTTGAGTTTAAAATATATGTAGCTCCTTTTTCAAGATTAGAAGTTTTTATAACACCACTATACTCATAACACTCGGAATTAAAATTAGAAGGAATATTTTTTAGTCAAGAAATTAAACCACTAGATGAGTATGTTGTATCAAATATTGTAAATAAAAAAAAGAGCAAAAATATTTTTCTCATATTTTAAAAATATAAAAAATAAAATAAAAGATTTACAAAAATCTTTTATAATTCAGTCAAATCTTTTATAGGACAATAAAAATCAAGCTTATCTTTTCAAACCTTTGATATAACATAATCTATTACATCTTCTTTTTTTACTTCTTCTTGAGTTCATGATTTCATATCTTTTACTTGAAATAATCCACTTTTCGCTTCCATAACTCAAACCATAACTACATAGCTAGCTCATACTCTGTTAGCTTTTTTCATCTGTACTCATAGAGAAGGAGTTCAAATTCAATTCATAACATTTATTCATTTTTCCCTTGCTTCTAATCACATAGGCAAAATAATTTTTTTTGCTTCATCTCATAGTCAAATTAGATATAAATCAATATCATCTTTACTTTTTATTTGTAAATCCTTTTCTTGTAAAGCTTCAATCAATCTTTCAGCTCAAATTCACATTCAAACAGCTGGAATTTCTTTTGGATTTCATAATGCTTGTGCTAATCAATCATATCTTCAACCTCATCAAAAACTATTTTGATTTCATTCTCAAACTCAGACAAATTCCCAAACAGTATGAGAATAATAATCAAGTCATCTAACTAATTTATGATCTTCTTCATATGGAACTCAAAGAATATCTAAGTATTCTTTCACTTTTTTATAATGATCACTTGATTTTTTCTTTAAAAACGAAGTTATTTTTGGTGCATTTTCTGCTAAAATAATTTCATCTTCTATTTTTGTATCTAATAATCTTAAAGGATTAATTTCTAATTTTCTTAGTGCATCTTCTGATAAAATATGTTTTTTGTCTTCATAAAAAGAAATTAACTGTTCAATATACTTATCTCTTTCTTTTTTTACTCAAATAGAATTTATAACTACTTTGAACTCTCCTTTCAATCAAATAGAATTAAATATTTTGTATCAAATAAAGATTAATTGAGCATCCAAAATAGGGTCTTCTTCTCAAATAACTTCTGCTCAAAATTGATGATGTTGTCTATATCTTCATTTCTGGGGTCTATCATACCTAAAATGAGGTTCTATATAATACAAAAAAACTGGTTGGGGTTCAGATTGCATGTCATTTTGTAAATAAGATCTCATAACTGGAGCTGTTGTTTCAGGTTTCAAAACTAACTCTCTTCATTTTTTATCAGTCAAATTATACATTTCTTTATCAACTATATCAGTTCAGCTTCAAACTGTTCTAGTAAACACTTCTTTTTGTTCTAAAATTGGAGTACTTATTCTCTTAAATCAATTTTTTCTTAATTCATGACGAAAAACCTTTTTCAAAAAAGTAAAATATTTATGATACTCAGGTAATATATCTTGCATTCATCTAACTCTAGCTGGAACTTCCATAATTTTTTATAATTATAATTTTAAAAAAAACACATACCTAAGTATACAATATTTTTCTTTTTTTACAAAATATAATTCTTGATTTTTATGGATTTTTAAATAGGTTATATATAATATATATGTTAAGTTTTTAAAAAATTAAAAATGCAAGAAATAAATAAAGAATTATTAAATTATCTGACATGATTCTCAAATATTAATTTTATTGAAAAATATATATGATTTTTGTCAGATTCTCCAATATTTTTTTTACCAATATTTTTAGTATGAGCATGGATATATAATACTTATAAAAAAAATGATGAATCTTCAAAATTGAAAGAAAAAGAGAAACTTCTTTTTATTTTCTATTCAACAGTAATTGCATTAATAATTTCTATAACAATCCAACAATTTATTGACATTGAAAGACCTGAAAATTATATAAATAGTGCTTGAAAACTTCTAATGAACCATATTCCAGATGCTAGCTTCCCTTCTGACCATGCAACAGTGAGCTTTGCTTTTTTAGTATCTTTATTCTTTGCTTGATATAAATATACTTGACTAATATTTTTCCCGTTTGTTATAATTATGAATATTTCCAGAGTTATAGCTTGAGTACACTGGCCTTTTGATATATTAGCATGAGCATTTGTATGAATACTTGCAAGTTTTATTACCTTTAAATATATTTACAAACTAGAAATAATTAAAAAAATTAATAAAACTATTATTAAAGGCATGAATTATATAAAACTATAATTTTTTTTCATCAAAAATTATAAAAATTACAAAAAATTTTGACATATATTTTTTATCAATATAATAGCGTTACTTTATTGATTGAAGACAATAGGCAAAAAGTAAGACCTATCTAGATTATATAAAGGAAAACAAGATTTAAAAAACGATTTTTAAAACTAATTCCTTTTTTCTAGAATATGGATAAAAGGATTTTTTAATATTTAAAATAAAACTGAAAATGGCTGTTACTAAAACACAAAAAGAAGAAATTCTTTCTAAACTTGTAGAAAAGATTAAAAATGCAAAATCAATTGGTTTTGCTACCAGTGAAGCAATTACAGTTGAAGAATTCTTTGAATTAAGAAAAAATTTAAGAGAAGTTTGAGCTTCATATAGTTTGGCTAAAAAAACTCTTATAAAAAGAGCTATTAAAGAGGCTTTGGATATAGATTTGGACTTATCTACTCTACCTGGTCAAATTTGAATGGTTTGTTCAAACGAAGATTCTATTGTTTGACTTTGAAAAACAAATGATTTTATAAAGGCTAATCCTAAAAAATTACAATGGGCTTCATCAATATTTGAATGAGAAGTTAAAACACTTGAAGATACCAAAGTGATAGCTAGTATGCCTTCAAGAGAAACTCTACTTTGAAGATTGGTTTGAAGTATGCAATCTCCTTTATCTTCATTTGCAAGATTCCTTGATTCTGCTGCTAAAGAATTAGAAACTAAATGAAAAGAAAAAGTAGTTGATTTAAAAACTAATACTGAAGCTGAAGAAAAATAATCTTTAATATTTAGTATTCTAGATAATAAGAAATTATTATCTAGTAACTAGCTATTAAAAGTTAGAATCAATATATTTATAATATAATCTTAAAAAGATGTCAGAAGAAATTAAATTAAGTGCTGGTGCACAAAAAATTATGGATGAAGTTGAAAAACTTACTATAGTTGAACTAAACGATTTAGTAAAAGCTATGGAAGAAAAATTTGGTGTTTCTGCTGCTGCACCAGTTATGGTTGCTGCTGGTTGAGCTGAAGGAGGATGAGAAGAAGAAAAATCTAGCTTTGACGTAGAATTAACATCTGCTGGTGATTCAAAAATCCCTGTAATTAAAGTAATTAGAGAGATTACTGGTCTTGGTCTAAAAGAAGCTAAAACTATAGCTGATAATGGTGGTAAAATTAAAGAATGAGCAGATAAAGCTGAAGCTGAAGATATTAAAGCAAAATTAGAAGAAGCTGGAGCAAGTGTTGAATTAAAATAATTCAAAATTTGTTTGATTTTAAAAAGTGAATTTATATAATAAATTCACTTTTTATTTTCGAGATTCGCCAAGTGGTAAGGCAAGGGACTCTGAATCCCTCATCGTAGGTTCGAATCCTACATCTCGAACCATTTTAAAAACATACAAACAGCTTGTTATCTTTAATATATAGCTGTTTTTTTTTGTGTTTATAAAAAGTAATTTTTGTTAAAATATACTAGCTTATTACCAAAAAATAATTTTTATTTCTTCAATTTTTTTTAAAAAACAAAAATCATTTTTTTTCTAAATCTTTTAAATCTGAGCTAGCAGTTTTAAACTTTTTTTATTTAAGCATTTCATCAATAACATCAACAAACTTATCAAAAGGATAAGCTCAAGAAATTATTTTGAAGTTTCAAGTTTCATTATTTACTAAAACATTTCAAGGAGTTCATGTTACTCATAATTTAACTCATTCTTGAGTTTGTTTTATTATCTTTTCATTATATTTTTCACTTCTAAGACAAATATCAAATTTCTCCTTATTTAATCAAATATCCTTAACTATATCTGTAATATAATACTCTGAATAAAGCTTAGCATGCCTTTTAAACGCCAAAAAAATAAAATCATAATATTTATTTGCTCATCACTGCTCACCTGCACATTCTGCTGAATTAGCTAAAGAATTCGATTTTCTATGAAAAGCTAATGGAAAATGTTTAAATTTAAAATTTACTTTTCATTCGTATTTTTTTAATATTTTTTCTATAGTCCCCGAACTATGTAATCTTGCACAAAATGGACATTCAATATCACTATATTCAATAAATGATATTTTAGCATCTTTATTTCAAAATATATATTCTCAGGGATAAGGTTTATATAAATTATTACTATTAGATATTCAACCCAAAACAACATCTAATGGCAAGCTAGATTTCTGAGCTTCAGCTTTTTTCTCTATATATTGAACTAACAATAAAGATTTTCAAGATAAATCTGGATACCTATTATAAATTAATTGTACTTTTTTTAAAATTTTATCATATATTCTCTTTTTATAACTAATATCTTTATTTAATATTCTTTTTTCTATATCAAGAAATATTTTATCTACTTTAGTTTGTAAAGTAGGTTCTAATCTTGTTTTCGCTGAAACTACATAATTTAATGAAAAAATAGTATTTGCACTAACAAAAATAAAACTAAAAGTCAAAACTAACAATAAAAACTTTTTCATAATTTTTTTATTAAAAATAAAATAATTTTGTAAAATATATCTACAATCTTTTCTCCCTTATCTCCTCCAAAACTCTCACTTTAAAATCTTCTATTTTCTCAACAGCTTGCTCCTTTGTTTTATAATTTCTAACTGAAACTGTTCAAGATTTTTCTTCCTCTTCTCATACAACTAGTATGTAATTATTATGCATTTTTTCAGCATTTCTTACTTTTTTGTTTAAGTTATCAGTAGAAAAATCAGCTGAAGCTCTAACTCAAACTTTTTTCAAATCCTCTAAAACTTTTTTAGCATAATCATCAAATTTTGGTAAAACAGGAACAATTATAACTTGTCTTGGAGCCATCCAAAGTGGGAAAACTCAAGCAAAATGCTCTATAAAAACTCACATTCATCTCTCTAAACTTCAAGCAATGGCTCTATGAATTACAACAGGTCTTTCTTTTTCATTATTTTCATTTGTAAACTCAAGTTCAAATCTTTCAGGTAAATTAAAATCACATTGAATAGTTGCAAGTTGCCATTCTCTTCCTATTGCATCTTTAAACATAAAATCAAGCTTTGGTCAGTAAAAAGCTGCTTCTCACTCTACTCTTTTGTATGGTAAATTATTTTCTTTACTTGCTTTTTCTAGTGCTTCTTCTGCCTTTATCCAAACTTCATCAGATCATAAATATTTACTTTTGTCATCTCATCTAACAGAAAGTGAAACCCAATAATCTTTTGTCATTCAAAGAGTTTCATAAAATGTTTTTATAATATCTGTAATAGTTTTAACTTCCTCTTTTATTTGAGAAACTCTACAAAACAGATGTCAATCATCTTGAGTAATACTTCTAACTCTAGTTAAACCTGATAATTGTCCTGATTTTTCATCTCTATAAACAGTTGCAGGCTCAAAATATCTAACAGGCATATCTCTATAACTAAATTGATTATCACCAAAAATTTGCATATGATGAGGACAATTCATAGGTTTCATTATAAATTCATCTTCTTTTCATTTTACTTTAAAAAGTTCATCTCCAAATTTTGCTGCATGTCCTGATGTTTCATAGAGTGAAATTTTTGCTATATGTGGTGTCCAAACTCTCTCATATCCTCTAACTTTATGTAAATCCCAAAGATAATCCTCTATTTCTTTTCTGATAATCATTCAGGCAGGTTGCATAAGTGGTAAACCTGCTCATATTTTTTCTGAAATAGTAAAAAGTTTTAGTTTTGCTCAAAGTATTCTATGATCTCTTTTTTTAGCTTCTTCAAGCATTTTTAAATGTTTATCTAATTCTTCTTTTGTGTCAAAAGCATAAGCATAAATTCTAGTTAATTGTTTATTATCTGAATCTCCCAGCCAATAAGCTCAAGCAACTTTTGCTAATTTAAATGAATTTGGATCAAGTTCTTTTGTGTTTTCTATGTGAGGACCAGCACACATATCTATAAATTTTAGGTTTTTTACTTGGTCTCAGTCAAGTTCTATTTCAAATGCTTTTCTTTGTCACCCTGAACTTGATTCAGGGTCATAATTTGTATTTTTACATTTTAATGATTCTGAATCAAGTTCAGAATGACATACTGGAACATTTTCCAGATATTTCTGTAAATTTGCATAATATTCACTATTTTTTCATTTTGAAGTATTTATAGAAAAACCTACTTTTCAAGAAGATAATTTTTCTTCATTTTTAAAATCTCAGCTTTCAAATCTGTCTATTAAAACATCTTTAAATTCTTCATTCATTTGCTTTAAAATTTCTCTTGCTTTGTCATAGTCAACATAAAAATGTATAAAACCTTGATTTTGAGTAATAATTTTTTTCATAGATTTTTCTACTTTTTTCAAATCTTTATCACTAAATTCCACTTCTCAAAAATCAAAATCATAATAAAATCAGTCCTCAGTTGCTGGACCTATAGCAAGTTTTGCATCTGGAAAATTTTGTTTTACAGCTTGTGCCATAATATGAGCTAGAGAGTGTCTTTTTGTAGAAAGTGATATCATAATATATATTGGTTAAGTGTTAATTAAATAAAAAGAATTCTACTTTAAATAATAGAATTCTTTCTGTTTTTTTAATAATTTATATAAGCACAAACAAAAACACATCTATTATTTCATAGAAATTATATTAGTGGTTACAAGTTGTGCTAGGCTCATAAGTCCTTGTTAAAAAGTATTAAAATAATACTATAAAAATTTTAAATTATGTCAAATTTTCTATAAACACTTTTTCTATTTCAAATTTAAAATCATTATCCTCAGTTCAAATCATCATTCAAGTTTTCATTTTTTTGTCTAACTCTAGCAAATCTAAATATAATTTTGATAATTGGGAGAAAGTAATTTTATAATTTTTATCATATAAAAATCATCTTTTTCATAAATTAAGAGACTTTATTGTATCATTTTTAGATACATTGAGTGATTTAAATTTATAAATATAAACTATTGTTCTAAGATTTGATAATAAATTATTATAGAAAGCATAAATACTTACTGTATCAAGAATTATATCCATTTTGTGGATTCAATCAACTATATCACAATTCAAAATATAATCTATTAATATAAATATACTCTCTTCTAATT